>JACYMB010000149.1 GCA_015272205.1 Synechococcales cyanobacterium T60_A2020_003
ACGAAAAAAGCTAAACCGACAAAGGCCACGAAGTCCAAGGACGTTGAACCTCCTGCATCCGAACCCCAAGACGCGCAGGACTACTCGGATATCATTGCCAAAATTGATGTAGAGATGATGCGATTGGGGTGGAACGCGACCAAAGGGCGAGAGCATCTCAAAGCGGTGTATGGAAAACGCAGCCGTCAGCAGCTCAGCTATCCGGAACTGCTTGATTTTCTCAGTTATTTAGAGACTCAGGCTTAGACCTGGCAAATGCGCTGCTAGCTAAACTTATTCTGGTGTTCAGAAATCTCTATCGACAGGTGAACCGTTTTGCCCCGATTCCATTGACCTCAGTCCTATATAATATCCATTGTGTAGGCGAGGGTAAACGTCTGGAGTAAGCCATGATCTTGACTGTCCCGGATTGGCCGAGGTAAGGTTCCAAACTTACACAGCGATTGCTTACCACTGAGCCGCAAGCGAACCCTGTTCAGCACCATTAGGATTCTTTGTTATGGCACTCATTACCACTGGCAAGCCATTCATTCGAGATTTAGAAGCGTCTGGTGCGCTGGGCGTGTATGTTCCATTGGAAGGTGGTCATGAAGGACGATACCTCCGTCGGTTACGGGCAGCGAAGTATAGCGTCCTGCAGATCACGGCACGTGGACTAGGAGATTTGTCATCCTATTTGTTAAGCGTCCACGGTGTGCGTCCTCCCCACTTAGGCAAAAAGGGGTTAAGCAGTGATGCAGCGGTTGGCTATCGTTACTATATTCCTCCCATGGCAACGTACCAGCTAGAGACATTGTCTCCTTCCTCAAAGGGGCTTGTGCTGTGGCTGATGGAAGGGATAATTCTTTCTCGTCAAGAACTAGAGTTTTTAGCAACGCTGCCCACCCTGGAACCTCGGATTAAAGTTGTGGTGGAAATGGGGGGCGATCGCACCTTTTCCTGGAAGCCCTTGCAGGATGTGGCGATCGCCGCTTAAATCATCTCCCTGCTGAAGTCTCCTCACATCTCACAGAGAAGCAACGCCTCGGACAGGAAACCCCGTTCCAAGGCGCTTACTTATGGTGGGTTGCCCCCAAACTTTTAGCGCGACTTCAGATCCGCCAATGCCCCTCGCGTCATAGCAGCAATCGTCTGGTCATTGGCTTTCGGCAGGTGATAGTATTTGCCGCCTGCCTGCTTCGCTAATTCCTTGGCAAAGCCTGTAGACACAAACTTGTTTTCGGTGTCGATGACCAAAAACTGCATATTGGCAGCCCGAATCTTAGCAGCAATGTCGAGTAACTCTGCCTTGATATCGGGCTTCTCATCCTCTGGAATAGTCTCGCCGAGCGATCGCGCTAGGGGAATATTGCCCCGTCCATCGGTAATCGCCACGATCACGACCTGGCCAATATCACCCGATTGCCGTGCATTGGTGCCCACCCGTACCGCTTGGGTTAATCCATGGGCTAAGGGGGATCCACCTCCACAGGCCATCCGTTCCAACCGTCGGCTAGCTGCCGCAATGGAGCGAGTAGGAGGCAACAGTACCTCAGCCTGCTCGCCCCGGAACGGAATCAGGGCGACCTGATCCCGATTTTGATAGGCTTCTGTCAACAGCCGCAAAACGGCACCTTTCGCAGACTGCATCCGGTTTAGCGCCATTGAACCAGAGGCATCCACCACAAACACCACCAGCGACCCGGCTTTGCGGGCGAGACGTTTGGCGCGAATATCGCCTTGCTCGACGATTACCTTGCGATCGGGCTGGCGTTGGCGTCTCGCTTTCTGATAGGGAGCTGCCGCCCGCAAGGTAGCGTCTACCGCAATGCGGCGTACGACTCCCCCCCGGGGCAACGTTGGTTTGATATACCGTCCGCGATCGTCTGAGAAGACAATGCTGCGGGCTCCCGATTTGCCTTGGCGGTTGGCCATCTGCGAGAAGTAGAGCAGGTTGGGATCCAGGATCACCCCTTCTGGATCAAAGACAAACTCTTCTGGCACGTTGGGTGACTCTGGTTCCGGTGCTTCGTCCTGGTCGTTGTCGTCTTCGTTTTCCTCTTGCTGCTGCTCCTGCTGGTTTTGCTCCTGATCCGACTCTTCGCGATTTTGCGGTGGTGGCGGCGGCGGCGGTGCTTCTTCAGGGGGTGTTTGGACAACCGTTGCCCGGGGCACAATTGTTAAGGCTACGGCTTGGCGGAGGTCTTCAGCATTAATGTCTGTGCGGCCATCTAGGGCAGCGTGGGCTTTGGCGACACGCACGGCAAAGAGTTCGGCGCGATGACCTTGCACTCCTGCCCGGATGGCTTCGTTTACCAAATACTCAATCTGTTCTGGACGGATTTGGACATCTTTTAGCCATTCGCGTGCCAAGACAATCTGGGTTCGCAGTCCGTCTAATTCTTCGTCGTATTGCTGTAAGAAGGACTGTGGAGAGTCGGCGTAGCGGGACGCTTGATCCACAACTTCCACCCGCTGATCCAGCCCCAGAACCATATCTGCTGAAAGGGCGATCGCAATTCGATCAAGCAGGTGTTCACGCAGTTCCCCTTCATCGGGGTTGTAGGTCGCAATCAACAGGGGTCTGCAGGGATGCTGGAAGCTAATGCCTTCCCGTTCAATGACGTTGCGCCCCTCCGTGAGCGTGGTCAGCAAGAGGTTGGCAATTTGGTCATCTAAAAGATTGATTTCGTCGATGTATAGAACGCCTCGATGGGCCTCCGCCAAAAGTCCGGGCTGAAAAACGGTTTCGCCAGATTTGATGGATTGAGCGACATCCACCGAACCTACCAGACGATCCTCCGTTGCGCCGAGGGGAATTTGGATGAACGGAGAAGGAATGATACGAGTGGGGAGCGTTTCCAAGGACTGGTCTGCAAATCGCTCAAGGGTGTCGTCATCCCATTCATCGGGACGGGTGGGGTCGCAATTGCAGCAGGTTCCATCTACAACTTCAATGGGGGGCAAGATGGCGTGAATTGCCCGTGCCATCACAGATTTTGCGGTTCCCCGTCGTCCAGCGATCACGACGCCGCCTAAACCTGGATCCACCGCAACCAGGAGTAAGGCTAATTTGATTGCCTCTTGCCCCACGATCGCCGTTAGGGGAAACGCCATTGGACTCGAAGCACTCTCCAAAGAGACATTTGCAGACATCATAACAATCGCATTCAGACCCACATGCTGGTTTCCATCCTGGTCATTCCGTGCTGGATACGCAACCAAGACTCAGTTTCTCAGCATAGCAATAAACCAGGATCACCGTTACCGATTCTCCTGGTTCAGGGTTAGGGTTGATGCAGCCAACGAGGCGATCGCACTCTACGTTAACGAAACGGCGCTAGGTAGGGCAGCTTCAACATCTGCTGGAACTCGCTCAAGCTTTGCCCCCAGCATTTGCAGCTTCATTTCTAGGCGATCGTAGCCCCGATCCAGATGGTGGAGTCCTTGGATGGTGGTTACCCCTTCAGCAGCCATCCCTGCAAGGACAAGCGCTGCCGAAGCCCGCAGATCGGTAGCCACAACAGGCGCACCGGACAGGGACGGAACCCCCCGCACAACGGCATTGTTGCCTTTAACCCGGATATCGGCTCCCATCCGGCTTAACTCTGCTACATGGCGCAACCGATTTTCAAACACGGTTTCTGTGACGATGCTGTTACCTTCGCAGAGGGTCAGAAGCGCCATAAACTGAGCCTGCATATCTGTGGGAAAACCGGGATAGGGGAGAGTTTCAATATCGGTGGCGCGATAGGTCGATTGTCCAAGGATGCGGAGCCGATCAGCTCCTTCTGTCAAAACCTCTGCACCGACGGCTTTGAGCTTGGCAATGACGGCAGCGAGATGATCGGGTACAACGGGATACAGACTGATATCGGAATGGGTAATCGCGCCAGCCACAAGGAACGTGCCCGCTTCAACGCGATCGGGAATGACGGTGTATTCCGTTGAGTGCAGTTCAGGGACACCGTTAATCACAATGGTGTTGGTTCCAGCCCCCCGGATTTGCGCTCCCATGGCACAGCAAAAGTTGGCTAAGTCTGCCACTTCGGGTTCCTGGGCGGCGTTTTCGATAATCGTTTCGCCCTCAGCCAGGGTGGCGGCCATCATCAGGGTTTCGGTAGCACCGACGCTGGGATAGTCTAGATAAATTTTTGCGCCTTGGAGACGTTTGCGGTTACCAGGGATGAAGGCGTTGATTGTACCGTGATCGATATGGACTTCTGCGCCGAGCGATCGCAACCCGCGCACGTGCAGATCAACAGGTCTTGCGCCAATGGCACATCCACCGGGTAGGGGAACCTTAGCGACACCCGTGCGGGCAAGAAGAGGCCCAATAATGAAAAAACTGGCTCGGAGTTGACTAACTAACTCATAGGGAGCCTGGGTCTGGCTAATGTGGGAGGCATCAATGTCTAAAATTTCATCGTGGTGATTGAGCTTCACACCTAATGCTGCCAGGACTTCTCCCATGCGAGAGATATCAACTAACCTTGGCGTATTGTAGAGCCGACACTCGCCCGGACACAGAATTGCTCCTGCCATCAGTGCCAAGGCTGAATTTTTTGCGCCGCTGATCTTAACTTGTCCACTCAGAGGCGACTTGCCCCAAACCTTTAGTACAAGGTTGTTACCGCCGAGGGGGGCTGATGATGTTGGTGAATTTGCAGAGAGAGTAATGGGTCTATCCTCCTAGACAAGCCAGATCAACTCAAATTGGTTTTGATTCTACCGGAAATCTTATAGATGTCCAGTGGATATCGATGGAATCTCAGCTCAGCACGTTAGCTGAATTTTGTGCAGTTCCCGTGCATTTCTCGTTTGGCTTAATCGAAATCTTCAGATTGGATACATGGAATTCGAAAACAGCTTGACGAAATGCTTGTTTTAAGCGACGATGATGAATCGCAGTGGTAATACGCTGCTAAGCGGAACTGGCGGAATTGGTAGACGCGCTAGATTCAGGTTCTAGTGTCTGCAAAGACTTCCGGGTTCAAGTCCCGGGTTCCGCATAGGTAAGGTTAAATCTTGGAGAGGGCGATCGCACTAGTCTGTGATCGTCCTCTGTGTGTTTAAAGACGTCACCGCTAATGATGAAGGAACGCAGTGTGACATTACGTTGTGTGCAACTAAACCCATGACGGGTAAGTCTTGGCATAATGGACGCTAGGGTTGAGATGGGGTGAAAAAGCTGATTGCTTGGATGCTTTTACCTCACTCAACGACGGTATTTCGGGGACAGATTATGAAAAACGTTGGTATTTCCACTCCTATTCTGGCGTCAGCGATCGCTCTATTTGCCGTATCTGCTCAAGCAGTACCCTTACGGTCTGTGCCCGTTGCGATTGCTCCCCAACCCATGCTACGGCTGGCTCAGGCTCAAGATCCGGCGGTTCTAAATTTTCATACAGAACACTATTCTGTTCGGATCTTCCCCCGGAATGGCGATCTAATCATGAATATCTTTGATCGTCGCGCACAGACGTTATGGCTCAGCGATCTAGAAGTGATTGCGATGGCCCATCCCGAAGGATATGTCTACACGACTGTTCGCAGCGATGTACCCGTTACCGTCTTCCAATCCAGCGTTGATGCGGCGGTGGCATCCCTGACGGTCGGCAGCATGACAGAGTCCGCAACCCAAGTTGTAATTGCGACAGTGCCCCCTCTTACGGCTACTCCTTTGCCACAACCTGTGCCCAATCCAGAGGCGGTTGTAACCTGCTGGGCGTTTCCGGATATCGCCTACCTTTACCGCCAGGGCGATCGCACCCTCATGGATATCAGTAATCGTGACCAGAATCAGACATGGCTTCAAGGTGTGCCTGTAACACCGATGCCCAGCGCAGACGGGACAAACTACCTTTATTCGGGGGATATAACGGTTAAGGTATTCACCTCTGCCTACGATGGTTCGTGCGCCATTATGGTCAATGACAACGAGCCTGAATTTGGCATTCAATAGCAGTAGGGAAGTAGCAGGGAAAATCCATTGTCACGGACGTATATGGGAGCAGCGTTTAGCTTTGTCTGCCCTATCAAAAAGGTGCGTCAGGTTGAATAATTCTGACGCACCTTTTTAAAGTCCGAAGAATTCGAGTTTCAGATTAGGCGAAAGAACGTTTGAGTTAGAGAACATCCTCAAGGCTTCTCTCAGGGCTCTCGATGGATTCAAAAAGAGCCTTGTATACAAACCCGGCAATAATTGCACCAACAATCGGTGCTAGCCAAAAGAGCCATACCTGGCTGAATAGCTCGGTGCCTGCAAAGATAGCAACGCCAGTGCTCCGGGCAGGGTTTACAGAGGTGTTGGTAACCGGGATGCTAATTAAGTGGATCAACGTTAAGCAAAGACCGATTGCAGCAGCAGCAAACCCTTTGGGAGCACGGCTATCCGTTACACCGAGAATGACGATTAGGAAGAAGAAGGTCATTACAATTTCAGTGATGAGACAGGCGAACAAGCCATATCCACCGGGGGAATGTGCACCATAGCCGTTTGTTGCCAAAGGATTCGAGCCAACTAACTCAAACCCTGCACGACCGCTGGCAATCAGCAGCAAAATGCCACCTGCGGCGATCGCTCCCAAAACTTGGGCAATGATATAGGGTAATAATTCAGAACTCGGGAAACGGTTGCCTGCCCAGAGACCGAAGGATACGGCTGGATTAAAGTGACCACCAGAAATATGACCAACGGCATAGGCCATTGTAAAAACAGTTAAACCAAAGGCTAGAGAAACACCTAGCAAGCCAATACCAAGCGCATTTGTTGCATCGTCATAGGGAAAGTTTGCTGCTAAAACAGCACTACCACATCCTCCCAACACAAGCCAAAACGTACCGAAAAACTCGGCAATACA
Source organism: Synechococcales cyanobacterium T60_A2020_003 (assembly GCA_015272205.1). NCBI lineage: Bacteria > Bacillati > Cyanobacteriota > Cyanophyceae > Synechococcales > Synechococcales cyanobacterium T60_A2020_003. Next base: position 6,843 of record JACYMB010000149.1, read on the forward strand.
GCGTTTCGTAAGCGGCATTTTCACACTCCTTACTTTTTATTTGTCTTACTCGTCAATCAGCGTAAAGCCAACTTGAGGTAGGCGCAACCTAAAATTCAGGACTAAATTCTCCCATAAAAATCTGAAAACGTAGATTAAGAAAAAGTTATATGACTGAAATGCGTAAAGTCCACCTCATACCAATTTTGAGTTTTGTTCGCGACACGTCTCCGAAGGAGAAATTTTCAGTTTTGAGTGGTAAATGCGTTACTAGGTCAGGGTTTTCAGCCTTTCATGTGTAGCTGAAATACTGGAAATTGGTATCAAAAAGCCGTACCTATTGGCCTTGACTCGCTTCTAAAATTATGATTTTACCGCCTCAAACTTAAGCATAAAATGGTGCAAGTTTGTAAGATTGGTGGATTCAATTGAAGAGAATACTTGCGGTTTCAGTGAACAAATAGAGTTTAAGACGCCAAGTTAAACTTACGACTACACCTAAAAAACGTGCATGTTGTGATAGAGGCTAAAGTATTTAGGCTCTGGAAAGGCTAGGGGCATACACCAAGCGATCTAAGATTTGCTTGAGAACCTGTGCAACCCAATCAATATCGGCTTCAGTGGTGTATTTTCCTAACGTCATACGGATACCGCTTTTGGCAAGGCGATCGCCATAGCCCATCGCCGTTAGGATTGGACTTGCCACCAGTTTGCCGCTGTGACAGGCGGAGCCAGCACTGATGCCAATTCCAGCTAGGTTCATCTGTCGCACTAAGGTTTTACCGCTGATGGGTTCGCCCTTTTCCGGTGATACACAAAAGCTGACGTGATGGGGCAAGCGATGGCGGCGATCGCCCGTTGGTATTAAGGCCGGAACATCAGCGAGTTGGGAATATAGGCGATCGCGCAACTGGATGAGCCGAAGTGTTTCTGTTTCCATCTCTTGAGCGGCGAGTTCAGCCGCAACACCAAATCCGGCAATATTCGCAACCGCTTGGGTGCCAGACCGCAGCCCGAACTCTTGGCCGCCCCCTGCTAATAGAGGAGTAAGGGTCACCCCGGGATGCACATAGAGCGCTCCCACCCCTTGAGGGCCATAGATTTTATGACTAGACAGCGAGAGCAGATCGACTGGAAGATTCTGCACGTCTATCGGCAATCGTCCGGCTACTTGAACCGCATCGGTGTGAAATAAAACGCCATGATCGCGAGTGATTTGACTGAGTTCTTCAATGGGCTGTAGAGTTCCAACTTCGCTTTGTCCGTAAATGATAGAGACAAGAACCGTGTTGGCCTGAAGCACAGAGCGCAGATCGGCGGGGTTGACTTGTCCTCGCGTATTGACCGGGAGTCGCGTGATCTGCCAGCCCCATTCTTCGAGCATCCGGACGGGTTCGGCGATCGCCGAATGTTCGACACTGGAAATCACCATGTGCTGAGGCGCTTTGAATCGGCGTGAGATGCCCATGATGGCGAGGTTGTTGGCTTCAGTGCCGCCAGAGGTGAACACGATAGAGTCGGTCTTGGCATTGATGAGAGCGGCAACCTGCATCCGAGCCTGCTCAACTACCGTGGCGGAACGGTTGCCCCAGAGGTGCAGGCTAGAGGGATTGCCCCATTCCTGCAAAAGCACCTGTTGCATCCGGGCGATCGCTAACGGATGGGTCGGGGTTGTTGCACTGTAATCAAGATAGATTTGCATCGCTTAAACCCCCCAAACCGTCCATCGTCTATCTCTTAGGATACCGATATTCGGCAAGTCTCGGAGGACTCTCCGCAGGAGGTGGGGGATAATCTTTACTATTGCTGTTGCAAGATGTAGCAAATCGGCAAACCCTAGTTCCAATGATCTCAGAGTGGCAAAAGATCGGCTCAGGGTCTTGCCTTGTTGGACTCTACGCGATCGCCGCCCGTTCAACCATAACCAGTTCCAACCATGCTCAATTTTTGGAAAAAATGTCGTGGAGTTCTGCTTGTAAGCCTGGGCTACATGCTGTCGCCCCTGTCGTGGTGGAACGATCTCGTGTTCAACCTCCCGATTGCGCTTGTGTTTGGCTATGGGGTGTCTTGGGTTAACGCAGATTGGTTTTTAGGTGCAACCATTGTCGGCTACTGGCTTTCGAATGTGATTGGCATTGTGATAATGCAATTTGGCGCGATGGACGTATTCTTGACCGATGGGGAACGAAATGTTCAACGAGATTTGTGGATGGGGTTGGGGGGGCTACCTTGTACACCGTTGGGATTTTCGCGTTGGTCTATTTCAAAATTCTCCAAATCCCCGATTTCTTGCTAAATCTGCGCTTTTAGCGGGTTTGGAAATTGGTAGAGATTGGATGTTAGAACATGGTCCAAACTGGGAATACCTATAGGAAAGTGGGGGCGATCGCCCTCAAATTTTGTAATGGCTTTTTCCTCCATCGTCAATTATTTCTAGGTGAACTGTGCAGTTACTCAAATCAAAATGGCTCCGCTTTGTTGGCTTGTTGATCTTGGGCGGGCTGATCTTCTGGGGACTGTCCCTGGGGAATACGAAAACGCCTGCTTTCGTCGCGCTCCTTGAACCCTTACCCCAAGATCCCCAAATTCAGGTCTATTTCAACTACGCCCAATCTTCTCGCTACATCAACCCCTACACACAGCAGGAACGATTGGGCGACAACTTAGAACAAATTCTGCTGAATGGGATTGCCAGTGCCCAAAGCTCGATTGACATGGCTGTTCAAGAACTGCGGCTTCCGGCGATCGCCCATGCCTTAGCGGAAAAACAGGCGGCGGGTGTGAAGGTGCGCGTCATTTTGGAAAATTCCTACAGCCAGCCCTGGAGTCAGCTAACGGTCAATCAGCTCAATGACCTGGATGAGCGAGAACGGAGGAAGTATGCGGAACTAGTGGCGATCGCGGATACCAATGGAGACAGCCAAATTTCTGCCCAGGAAGCCGCCACATCCGATGCCCTGGTGATTCTCCAAAACGCCAGAATTCCGGTGATTGACGATACCGCTGATGGTTCCAAGGGCAGTGGTTTAATGCATCACAAATTTCTGATCATTGACCAAACGCAGGTGATTACGGGATCGGCGAACTTTACCACCAGCGGTATTCATGGCGATGTTCTCCGAGAGGACAGCTTGGGCAATGTCAATCACCTTGTCCAAATCGAAAGTCCAGCCGTAGCGGCATTGTTTACCCAAGAGTTCAATACCATGTGGGGACAGGTCGGCAACCACGCTGCCACCAGCAAATTCGGCCTCCAAAAGCCCTACCGTCCGGCTCAAACGGTGCGCCTCACGCCCACCTCTACTGTCACCGTTCAGTTTTCGCCCACCAGCACATCCCAACCGTGGGAGCAAACCGGGAACGGACTGATCAGCCGTGCGCTGAAGACTGCCAAAACATCCACCGATCTTGCGCTCTTTGTCTTTTCCGATCAAAAGCTGGTGGATACGATGAAACCTTTAGCACAAAAAGGTGTTCAGGTGCGGGCGTTAGTGGATTCTGGCTTTATCTACCGGGATTACAGCGAAGCGCTAGACCTGATGGGGGTTGCCCTTCCCAGGGATAGCTGTGAATACGAAGACGGCAACGCTCCCTGGAACCCAGGGCTAGAAACCGTCGGTGTGCCGCAACTGGTGGAGGGGGATGTGCTTCACCACAAGTTCGGTGTCGTCGATCAACGACTGGTGATTACGGGATCGCAAAACTGGAGCGATGCCGCCAATGCAACGAACGATGAAACCGTCTTGGTCATCGATAACCCCACCGTTGCCGCCCACTTCCATCGAGAGTTTGAGCGGCTGTATAGTTCCGCTACACTGGGTGTTCCGGATTGGCTGCAGGATAAGGTGAACGATACCACCGCTCAGTGTTTGAAGTGAGGGGCGATCGCCCCCCTCGCTCTACGCAGCTACTTTTTCCTCCTGGGGTTTGGATGCTTCCAATTCAGCAAGCTGAGCCTCAATTTGGGCTTTCACAATGTCGCGGTATTCTAAGAAATGCTCGTTGTGGGCGCACACCGCCAGGTACTGCTCCGCCACGGCAGGATTCTTGATCAAAATATGGAATAGGTGATGCCAAAAGAGCCATCGCGTTTTGCGGACTACTCCCTGTCGCCAGCACACCAGCAGCAAAGCCCGCACAATCACCCATTCCGGCATCTGGAACTTTGGCTTCACTCGTGGCGCACCCAGCTTTAGGAAATAGCGATAAACCCGATTGAGATATTGCGTCGGTTCGTAGAGTTGACGGAACGCATCGACGTACTCACGGGCGATGTCTTCAACCGGACGGGTGGGTACAAAATTCATCAGCGTGGTTTGGTTGATGTTGCCGTCTTTTTCGCGGAGGCGGCCTTCTTTTTCGAGGCGATGCCAGAGAGCCGTATTCGGCAATGCTTGGAGCATAGCAAACGTGGTAGTGGGAATGCCTGTAATTTCTGCAAAGTCCACAATTCGCTGTCCAGCTCCGGGTTTTTCGCCATCGAACCCGACGATGAACCCAGCAATCACGCGCAAGCCCGATCGCGTCACTTTGTCGATGGAGTCCAACAGGGGCGATCGCGTATTTTGGAACTTTTTGGTGAGCTGGAGGCTATCGGTGTCGGGGGTTTCAATGCCCATGAAGACTGCGGCGAAGTTGCATTCCAGCATCAGATCGATCATCTCGTCATCGTCCGCCAAATCGAGGGACGCTTCCGTATCAAACCGGAAGGGATAACCCCGCTCCGCTTGCCAATCTTTTAGGTCTTTCAACGATAGTTTTACGTTGCGCTTATTGCCGATGAAGTTGTCGTCCACCATGAATACGCCGCCACGCCAGCCCAAGTCGTAAAGATACTGCAACTCAGCAAGGAGTTGGGCTGGAGTTTTGGTGCGCGGTTTGCGTCCGTAGAGCACGATAATGTCGCAGAATTCGCACTGAAATGGACACCCCCGCGAAAACTGCACCGACATTGAATCATAGGCTTTCATCTCCAGCAATTCGTAGCGCGGGATTGGGGTTGTGGTGACATCCGGCTTTTCCCCATTAGAACTGAAGCGACCGCTGGTGTCGCCGCTTTCAATCGCTTCTACAAACATCGGAAGGGTAATTTCGCCTTCGTCCAGGATCAGGAAATCAACCCCGGCTGCTTCCATCTCCTGCGGCATTGAGGAGGGATAGGGGCCACCGACGGCTACGGGTTTGCCTCGCCGCTTGGCTTCTTGAATCTGATCTAACATATCCGCTTTCTGGACAATCATGGCAGAGATAATCACCACATCTGCCCATTCCCATTCTGCGTCTGTGACCTCGCGAATGTTGCGATCAACGAGCTTAAATTCCCACGTCTGCGGCAGGATTGCGGCAACGGTAATCAATCCCAAGGGAGGTAGTAAAACCTTGCGGTTAACAAGCTCTAGAATTTTTTCGTAGGACCAAAAGGTTTTCGGAAAAAGAGGATATACTAGCAGCGCTTTCATGGGATGTACGGTTGAAGGTTTGCTGTGCAGTCTAGCCCATTCTAAAGTTTTCCTGTTAATGATTGTGTCAGTTTGTGGAGAATTGAAACCGCTTTAACCCATCGAGGGATACCTCAAGGCATTGGAAACGCTTCTTCTACAGACAGGCCAATTTCTTGCCCGTAGGAGAGGTCTAAGGTGTGTCCGTCAGGATCGCGTAAGAAAGCCCAGTAGCCAACGGGATAGTCGGAATCCGTTGGCCCTTGAATCAAAATTCCTTCCGTTCGAGCGCGATCGCACAAATCATTCATCGCCTCACGACTTTCACACCCAACACCAAGGTGGGCAAAGGGAATCAGAACCGGATCGACGGGATTGCTCTCGATGAGCACAATTACAAAGGGGGGAGTCCGGTCTGAGAGCCAAACAACTGTCTTGCCTGTTGTTGAGTCGATGCGCTGATGCACCACCTGCATAGCGGCATAGGTACTGTAAAACGCGATACTGCGTTGGGTGTCTTGAACAGGCAAGGCAATATGGGTCAGGCCAACGTCAACCATAGGGACTACAGGGTGGGCTGGGGTACACCTTCTGGATTGGGAGGTTCGAAAGCGACAGCAAAGCGGTCATGGGGACGCATTTGTTGCAGGATTCGTAGACGCCCCTCTGCTTCGGCCAAATTGCGGAATCGGGCGATCGTGACAGGTTGACTATCCGGCAAACAGCGAACCACGACCCAAGGATTGAGCCGTTCTTTGTAATAACTCATCAAAATGTCTCCACTCTTCTATAACGTTGTGAATTTCTCGTTGTATTGCTGCGATCGCCCTTTGTTGGCGCAATACCAATACCAACAGCAGGGCAGCAAAATTAAGTCAGCCTTACCTGAGAAGTAAGTAGTTAACCTATTGCTGGATGAGACCGAGACGTTCGAAACCAGAACTTTTGAAAACCTATAAACCTTGGCTGGACAGTAGATCTAGTAATTTATCCAAGGCGTATCAGCGCTTGTAGATCTACACTTACTAAACTTTAGGAGAAACTTTAGGAGGCTGTACTATGCTAGCATTCCGCTGATGGTTTTACTGAAAAAAGGCTCACAACCCAACCTGCAATCGCCCAGTAACGCTAGAAAATCCACACCACGCTCGCAAATCGAGGAGCCATGTCCTGAAGTCAGGGTGAGGCGATCGCGGCTTTGAATGCGATAAGCTGAACATGCCGATCTTCTGGACGCGATCGCCATGAATTTACCCACCTGGATCACCGTTTCACGATTGCTGGGTGTTCCCATTCTCCTCTACCTGCTGCACGATCCCACAAATCAAATGCGTTGGATTGCGCTAGCCATCTTTCTCTTGGCCGCAGGTACTGATTGGCTAGATGGCTATCTGGCGCGACGGTTAAATCAGGTGACCGATCTGGGGAAGTTCCTGGATCCTCTAGTCGATAAACTCTTGGTGCTTGCGCCTCTCCTAGCCCTGATCGAGGTGGGACAGGTGCCTGCTTGGGGCGTTTTTCTGATCCTGGCGAGGGAGCTAACCATTGCTGGATGGCGGGTCAACCAAACCAAGATTTCGGGCGCTAATATTTGGGGTAAGTTGAAAACCATTAGCCAAATGCTGGCGATCGCCCTCCTAATTGCGCCTCTTGCACCAAATTGGACACCGATTGTGCTGATCTGTTTCTGGGTGTCGGTTTTGCTCACGTGGGTTTCGGGAGTGATCTACCTCCTTCCCCAACCCTCATCCAGGGCATCAACGCCGTAGCCCGAAAGAGCACAGCCAAGGGAATGGTGTGTACAGAATTAGGTGGATCAGAAGACTACAACGAGCGAACCTTCGCCACCCTACAGGAAACGATGACTCAAGGTTGAGAAACGGCTGATAATTCATCCACAACCTGTACACGCCCACGTCGAGCTGCATGCAGCAGGCGATCAATGGCTTGCCGATCCTCGTCGGATAGGGAGTCCGAAATGATTGCTGCCATTAGCCCGTAGCGATCCGCTACAGTAATTTGCCCGGATACTGTGGCATGGGCAAAAATATCAGAAATCGCGCAGGGTAAGGGCAGGATTTGGGGAATCATTAGGACGCCAGGGTGGAAAAGCATCAAGCAGAAAAAACGGCAGTCAATGATGGTAAATGGATGTAAAACCCTATCCGTAATAAGCTTAAGGGCGATCGCTTTGTTTCAGTCTTAATAATCACCGATCCCAAGGCGCAGGAACTGTGATCGTCAGGTTTTTTAGAAGTGATATTGATCACGTTTAGACCGTCCAAGACGGTATGTTTGGTGATTTCAATCACTACGCGCTTGGATTCTATCTGAACCAATGGATCCTACGCAGATGCTAACGCTAACGGATAGCCGAGAGTTGGGTGCGACACCTACTCCATTTCCGACGCTGCGCTACGGATGGGCTGACGGCCTCAAAGTTTGTGTGGTGCACTGCCAACTTAAATCTAAACACGCAAAATTTCGCACTCCTCCGCACCCCTTGCGTCGCTAGGTTTCAAGATAGTTCTTGCAACGTCTTTCAATGTTTAGGCTTGCGATCGCACGACCTTGTTCGATAAAATAGTGATTCTGGTTATTACCGCCACTAAAAGTATTTTGGGTAGTCTCAAGGTGCTGGCGGGAATGGGATGTGTGTATGGTAGCGGGTAGTAAAGTTATGGCAAAACGAATTCAGTTGGTTCTAACCCAGGACGTTAGCAAGCTTGGACGCGATGGCGACTTGGTTGAAGTTGCACCAGGCTACGCTAAAAATTATCTTTTGCCCCAAGGCATGGCTGTGCGTACCACCCCCGGCATTCTGAAGCAGGTGGAGCGTCGTCGTGAGGCCGAGCGTCAGCGTTTGGCTGAGCTAAAAGGGGAAGCTGAAGTTCAGAAGGCAGCGCTTGAGAAGCTCGGCTCCCTTGATGTTGTCAAGCAAGTGGGCGAGAAGGGATCCATCTTTGGAACTGTGACCGATCGTGAGGTTGCTGAACTGATCAAAGAGAAAACCGGATATGACATTGATCGTCGTGGAATCACCGTTCCCGATATCAACAAAGTGGGCAGCTACAAGGTAAAAATCAAGCTTCACCCAGACGTGTCGGCGGATTTGACAATTCAGGTTGTGGAAGACGCTGAAGCTTAAGTTCCGCGCCTGAACACATCCATTCTCTTCTCTAGGCAAATTGTCCGCACTTGCCAGGGAGATATATCCTGCTTTTTGGGTTGGAGGCTGTGACAATATCAGTCTCCGATGTTTTTACAAACCAGGGCAGACGTTCTTCATAGCAGCTACTCACCGTTTTGGGATGGGGTGGCTGCTTTTGTATTCTGATGCTTGTGTTGTGAATCGTTCATGGTTTGTCCTTGCAGTTTTTGTGTTAGCCCCGTTTGGGGTTGATGCACTCAGGACTTGAAATCTAGAATTCCGGTATCTTCAGCGCTGGGAGAGATGACAGCCTATGCCGCCCTCGATACGATATCGAGAGGAACTGTAGTGCAGATTAGTGGGTTGACCATGAATAGGCGATCGCTCGGACAATCCGATATCCAAATTACGCCCGTGATTCTAGGAACGTGGCAGGCTGGTAAGCGGGGGTGGGTCGATATTGAAGATCAAGCAGTGATTCAGGCCATACGGTCTGCTGTGGAGGCGGGGATCAACACGATCGATACAGCGGAGGTCTATGGCGAAGGCTATTCTGAACGGATCGTGGGGCAGGCGTTATCGGAGGTGCGATCGCGCGTTGTCTATGCTACGAAGGTATTTGCCAATCATCTGAAATATGACCAGGTCATCAGCGCTTGTGAAGGGTCACTCAAAAATCTACAGACTGACTATATTGACCTGTACCAAATTCACTGGCCGTCTGGGGCGTTCAACAGCGAGATAGTGCCGATTGAAGAAACGATGCAGGCGCTAACGGATCTGAAACAACAGGGCAAAATTCGGGCGATCGGCGTGTCCAATTTTTCTCTGGAACAGCTCAAGGAGGCGATGCAGTACGGACAAATTGACAGTATTCAGCCTCCGTATTCCCTCTTCTGGCGGCATATTGAACGGGACTTGATGCCCTTTTGTGTTGAGCAAAACATTTCGATTCTGGCCTACTCGTCCCTGGCTCAGGGGTTGCTGACCGGTAAGTTTGGGCGGGATCTCCATCTCAAAGAAGGCGATATTCGCGCTAAAAATAAGCTGTTTCACGGCGATGCCTATGAGCGGGTGCAGGATGCTTTGGATGCGCTACGTCCCATTGCGGAGCGGAATCAATGTACTTTGGCGCAGTTGGCGTTGGCTTGGTTAATGGCTCAGCCCCAGACTCAGGCGATCGCCGGAGCCCGAAATTCTGATCAAGCGGTGCAAAATGCCAAGGCCATGACGGTGCAGCTTTCGGCGGAGGATCTGAAGGCGATCGATGCAATTGGGCGAACGGTGACGGAACCGTTGGACGATAATCCAATCATGTGGGATTTTGCGTCTTGACCCTAAATGGCCATGATTGAGATTGACCACTTGGATCACCTGGTGCTGACGGTGCGGAACTGTCAGGCCACCTGCGAGTTTTACACCCAAGTGCTGGGTATGGAGTTGGTTATCTTCGGTGGCGATCGCCTTGCCCTTCGATTCGGACGGCAGAAGATCAATTTGCACGAGTATGGGCGATCGCACCGACCCCACGCACAAACGCCCACGCCCGGTTCCCAAGATCTCTGCTTGATCACGCGCACACCCCTAGCGGAAGTCAAGGCACACTTGGAACATTGCCAAATTCCCATTGAAGAGGGGATCGTGACTCGGACAGGGGCAGAAGGGGCGATTGCCTCTCTGTACATTCGTGATCCCGATGGCAATCTGATTGAACTTTCCAACCCGATCGTCAATCCCGCTTAGATGAAGGGCGTTTTCTGACGATAGGCATCTAGATCTAGTGCCATCAACTCAGCATAGGCATGGGCGATCGCCCGCTTCCCCCGCAAAAATCCCGTACTGGCTCCGGGGCAAATGTAGCTGAAGGTATCGGCAGCAAAGCGATCGCGTATCTGCTGCACGCTGCGGAGTTGGCGAGGCCAATGAAACGTTTTGGAGAGGCGCAGGGGTTCGGGCTGACCTTGGGCATTGGGGAGCAAGTGCCGTCCGGTAAACAGCACACCCCCGTGGCGATCGTCATACACACAGGCCGATCCCGGTGAGTGTCCGGGTGTCCAAAACGCATAGGTATGAGCCCCAAGCCTGATTTCATTCTGGAAAGATTGGACCGCAAGATTGGGCAACAGGTAGGCTTCCTGTTCCTGAATGACTACATCACACCCCGTTTGCTCCTGGATTTCCTTCACTTGGGCGATCGCCCCTCGATGGGTAATCATCAGGGTTTGAACGCCTCCATGCTGTGCAATAAACGCCTGATGTTCTTCCGTCCAAGCGGGACAATCGATCAAAAGATTGGTCGATCGCCCGTGGGCATTGGGGGTGCGGTTCACGATGAAGTAGGCGGTTCCCCCAAGAGTATGGCGGTTCGGTGGGAAGGCAAAAATCGCATAGTCATTGGAATGGGAGTGCTCTTCAAAGACTAGACGCGGCGTTTTATGGGGCGATCGCTCCTGGGCAGTGGTGGAATCTGGGCTGGGGGAAACGTGTGTCATGACAATCGGTTCAAGATGCGCTAACAAATATTGAGAATTCTTGACCTTCCCATCCTAAAAGATTCTGAGATCCGCAGTTGATCGGGCTTTGCGAAACAGGGGGCGATCGTCTCAACCGAGTAGACCGATGCGACACTTCCCGTGAAGACGGTATCCTGGTAGTGGAGAGTCTCTGTTTTGGATAGCAGAGAAATAGTGCTGAATCGTGAAGTTCTGTTCCTCCCCACTTTGATTGTGCAGTTAAGCATGAAATCCCTGTTTTTGAAGGATTAACGTCCATCGAACCCGTTCCCCCCACAACATGAGTCTCTTCTGGCTGATCTTATTTTTGTTAGGTGCGCTTACCTACGTAGCTGTACGCCGGAGCGCATCGGGTCTGACCCGCACCCCCATCTGGCTGCTTTGGCTAGTGATGATGATGCCTGCCTTTATCTGGACGGCTTGGGTGCTAGTTACAGGCAATGTTGAGTCAATGCCGATGCTCTTGCTCATCGTTCCATTTGTGGTGTGCCCATTCATTTACTGGATGTTGGTGCAAATGGGACGTCCTGTAACGGCAGCCCAATCCTCCGGGGAAGCCTCGCCGTTGATGGCTCAGGACGGTGAATCAACGACGAGTAACGCCATTCGTCCAATCACAAAGACGGAGGAGAAGGTCTTACAAAATTGCTTCCCTTGGTCTGTTTTTTATCTTCAGAATATTGAGTATCGTCCCCAGGCGCTGGTGTGTCGCGGCAAGCTGCGTACCTCGCCGGAAGTCGCCTATCGCACCATTCGCGAGAATATTGAAGCCCAGTTTGGCGATCGCTTTTTGGTCGTGTTTCAAGAAGGCATGAATGGCCGCCCATTTTTTGCCCTGGTATCCAATCCGCTGATTACGAAGCGCAATGACCCCCAGCAGCAGACTGCACGACCCGCTGTCATGTTAGGACTGCTGGGTGCAACGCTGATCACAACCACTTTGGCGGGAAGTATGGGAGTGACTGGATTAGTAGGGGCTGAACTTCCTCAGGATTTCCCCACTTTCTTGACGGGATTGCCCTACGCCTTATCGCTGCTGTCCATTTTGGGTGTGCATGAGATGGGGCATTATTGTGCATCTCAAATTCATCGTGTGCGGGCGACCTTGCCCTACTTTATTCCCGTTCCTCCTGCCGGGATCTTTCCCTTCGGAACCTTTGGCGCATTTATTCAAATGAAGTCTCCGGTGCCAAACCGTAAAGCGTTGTTTGATATCGGGATTGCAGGGCCATTAGCGGGATTCGTGGTGACGGTTCCCCTGCTGATCTGGGGATTGCTCCAGTCTGACGTGGTGCCTCTAACAGAAACCTCCAGCATCTTAAACTTCACATCCCTGCAACCTACGGAATCGCTGATGCTGGCGCTTTTGAGTAAGGTTGCCTTGGGTACGCAGCTAACCGCAGAAAGTGCCTTGAATCTGCATCCAGTGGCGATCGCAGGCTGTTTAGGCTTAATCATCACAGCACTGAATCTGATGCCCGTTGGACAGTTGGATGGTGGGCATATCGTTCACGCGATGTTTGGACAGCGCACTGGGGCGTTGATTGGTCAGGTCACGCGATTACTGGTGCTTGCCCTATCGATGGTGCAGCACGAATATTTGCTATGGGCGATCTTGCTATTTTTCATTCCTGCCGTGGATGAGCCTGCCCTCAATGACGTGAGCGAATTGAACAATGGGCGCGATGCCTTGGGGTTACTCGCTTTGGTGCTGTTGGTGATGATTGTGCTGCCTGCTCCCCCTGCCATAATCCAGCTTTTTTACTAATGCTGTAGGGGTTGAGTC
>JACYMB010000150.1 GCA_015272205.1 Synechococcales cyanobacterium T60_A2020_003
CCATCCACGCACACAGTTCGGCACGGCGTTCTTCCATCAGGTTTGCGGCTTTCCGGAGAATGGCGGCGCGTTTGGTGGCGGAGGTCTTTTTCCAGGCTGGGAATGCGGCTTTTGCGGCCTGCACTGCGGATTCGGCCTGTTCTACGCTAATCATGCCAATCTTCCCGACAATCTCGGTAGGATTGCAAGGATTCACCGAGTCGATGGTGTTTAGCGTGGTGACGTACTCCCCGTTGATCAGCGGCTGATAGGTTTTGCCCAGCCGTTGCCGTACCGTTTTCAACGCCGCAAAGGCGCGATCGCGCACCTCGGCATTGGCATAATCGGCATCGGCGGCATTGGGGAACACCGGACGCATGGAATCAGGCAGGTGGGACTCGGTTTCAAAGCGGGGAGCTGCCAGCAGTTCGTCTACGGGACGTTCCTCTAGGTTCTGCCGCAGGAAGGAACTGTTTGCTGTATTTTCCAACAAACGCCGAATTAGATAGGACATTCCCGGAATCAGATCGCCGTAGGGACAGTAGACCCGGACTCGGTAGCCCCGATCAGACAAGGCTTTTGCCAGTTTATCCGCCATGCCGTAGAGCACCTGCATCTCAAAATTGCGGCGCGGAATATCCAACGCTTCGGCAATGGCGATCGCATGGGCTTGAGAGCGTACATTATGACTGCCGATCGCCGCATAGAGATATTCGTGATTCTCCAGCAGCATCCGGGTCAGTAGCTCAAAGTTAGCATCGGTCGATTCCTTCTCCGTAAAGACAGGAACATCCCAATCATGCTGCACCGCTTTGATTGTTTCCTGATCCCAGTAAGCTCCCTTCACCAAGCGAATCGTGATCGGATTGCCCCGGGTTTTGGCCCACTCGATCAGTCCCTTCAGATCCCGTTCGGTATCTTTTAGATAGGCTTGTAGGGTTACACCGATGTCTGTACGAGTCCGGAACTCCTCTTCCATCAAAATGTCTTTGAGGATGGCCAGGGTCAGATCCTTGTAGACATACTGTTCCATGTCAAAGTGGATCATCGCACCGAGTTCTTGGGCACGACGGAGCAGCGTCCGAACGCGATCGCTCACCCGTGCCTGACTCCCCTCGGCATCCAGCGGGTCAAACTGGGAATAGAAAGCGGTAAGCTTTACGGATACCTGAACCCGCGATAGCGGCGCACCGTCAGCCTCATCAATCGCCGGAACCTTCGACCATCGCTGGGATGCTTCTGTCAATTCCTGCATCAGTTCCAGATAACGGTCTAAATACTGCTGCGCCTCGGTTTCGGTAATCACCGCTTCACCCAGCAAATCCACTGTAAAGGCCATTTTGTTCTTGCGGAGTTGCTCGATCGTCTTCAGCGCTTGCTTGATATTCTCGCCAGAGATGTACTTATGGGCGAGGGTCTCTACTGCCGTTGATACCGTTGTGGCAGCCACTTGACCCGGCATCGAGTCGGCTTGGGCAAAGCCAAGCAACCCCTTTAAAGCACTCGGTAACTCAACCTCGTCGCGGGAAAGATACTCCTGCAAGTGCCGCGCAATTTCGGGTTTGCTTTGCAGTGAGGGCAAGCAATCGATAAAGCGAAAGAGCTGAACTTTAAGGCCAGGATTGCTCATCGCCCAGCCTAGCAGCTTGTCATCCCAACGCATCTGATCGCGCATCTGAGCGAAGAACGACCGATTTTCGCGGGTAGCAGACAGTAATTCACGGGCGATCGCCTGCGTGCGCGCTTCGTAGCGCTTGTCGTACTGTGTAGACGTTTGATCAGAAACTTGTAGAACCACGGATCACAGACCCCTTAGAATCAACTCAGTGTGAAAGCTCAACGTACCCATTCGATCTATCATAGTGGGAAACCTTTCTTCTCCTATTTTGAGTTGTTTAAGGTTTGCTGACCGAAATCGCTTAACAGATGGTCATAGAACAGTAGAAGACGGGGGTTCCGCCGTGGGACACTATCGGTGAGGCTGTAGAATAGTCATGGGCTTGAGTCACAGTGCTCATGCGGCCTACGTAGTGTGTTTGATTGAAACGAGCGATCGCCCATTTTTCAGGTTGATGTGAGCCATGCCTTCGGAATCTGACCCGGATCCAGACTACGCCCTCCAGCAAGATATTTTGTCTGGACGAAAATTTTCCCTAGCCGACGCCATCGGTCGAGAAGGCAGTGGGTTCCTGAAAGGAGAATCTACGGTGCCTAAACTGGTACAGGCCAAAACCGAGGTAATGGTCTTTATCCGCAACCACTTGCCAGACGGTTCGGGCGCGTTACAGTCGGTGTTGCAAGATATCGTCCAGGCTGATGATGCTCGCATTAGCGCCTATGTAGACTGCCCGCTCTACGCCCTGCGGGATGCGGTTCAAGATGTACTGAGCCATCGCGAGCGTTTGTATGAACTGGTGCGACAAGTCGATATGCGTTGGGGTCACATGTATGGTGAACGCCCATACTTTCAGAAGCCTGGACAAGATCCCCACCCAGAGGATGAATACACCCACGAATCCGTTCAAGTCATGCTTGAACACCTGTTAGATGCACTGCACCGCACGATTTAGAGCGATGGTAATCTGACCGTTTTGACAGATTCAGTAAACGCTCAGTATTAATTACGTTTTTGATACAACACGATAGAGTTGCAGTAGTTTACATTTGTTTGTGAGAAGCTCATCCTTAGGGCAGTGTCGAAACGTACATTTGGCAGGGCAGGCTATTAGGATAGCTTGAAAAATTGAGTGCAATTTGCATTCTTGCGGTTAAGGTGCTCGATGTCATACGATTGAGCGCTGTAAAACGCTTTTCAGAGTAATGATTATTTTCGGGGAATATTTGGGAAGTCTATAACCATGCCTGTGGTGTATCCGCACTGAAGTTAACCCGCATGTGCTGATTAGCGTTATCAATCTGTGCTCAGTCCAGCCCAACCTTGCCCCAAAAAAAACTTAATTATTTCAGTCATGTCGGGATCTAGACTATGACGATCCGGAGATGTCTATTGGCGTCTACCCAATGCTCATCCTCGCAAGAGGCATGGATCTGTCGGAAGAATCAAGCCATGCATACATTCTTGGTTTGCAGTCAAATGGCTCAGGGTCGTTCTCCGAATCTTGGTTCCGCATATTTGCAATTGCCTGAATGATCCCAGTGACTAACGCACTCTATTGGTAAAGAGGAAAAATAATGGCCAAAGACAAAGCAGGGAACAGCATCAAAACCGCAAACCAGACCGCCTTTAACTCCTTAAAACCGAAGGCGATCAATTTCAGTGACTCTATCGGTGGCAGCGACGCTAGCGATTATTTCAGAGCACGCTTGAAAAGCCGTACGAGTGTTGAGCTTTCCTTAACCGGACTCAAGCAAGACGCCAATCTTCAGCTCTTGCAAAAAAGTGGCAAAGTGATCAAGCAATCAAATAAAAAAGGGAAATCGAATGAGACGCTCAACATCACTCTAGATTCAGGGGTTTACTACTTCCATATCGTAGGTACGTCCAAAGAAACGGACTACACCCTACGGGCTACTGGAAATCGCGACAATGGGGGCGACAAAGTTGACTCCGCTACATCTGTGACTGTAAATGACGGAAAGACGGTTTTCAAAGATTACATTGGCCCATCCGACAAAGCAGACGTTTATCAGTTCACCACAATTAACAGTGGGCCACAGCAGATCAAGCTGAAGATGTCTGGCTTAAAGGCAGATGCAAATTTAGCCCTCTTGGGCAGTGATGGAAAACCCATCACCAGTAGCCAAAAGTCTGGCACGGCTAGAGAGACCATTACTCAAACCTTAATGCCAGACACGACTTACTTTATGAAGGTATCAGCGGGTCGTAAACAGCCGGGTACACCGTACAAATTGCTCAGCAATCTTGGCGACGTACCAGACGGGGCAGGCAATGCGCGAGACAAAGCAGCGGCCAAATTCCTGCAATTGCCTGCTCTTGGTGATTCTTTCTCGACTCTAGTAACAGAGTTACTGAACAAAGAGGATGTGGACGTATTCCGCATTGTGGGACCCAACGAACCTACCAGTATTGATCTGAGGCTCACGGGGTTATCAGAAGACGCCGATCTCTACCTATACGAAGAGGGTAATCCAGATGCGATTGCGACTAGCGACCAAGGTGGAACCAGGAACGAAGCAGTTAATGGTGTTATTCTCGCACCAGGAGTGAACTACTACATCAAAGTAGCTCCCTATGATCCAAGTAAGTACACCTTCTTCACCTTAAGTGCGAGAACCCAATTCGGAATTAATGACTCAGCAGGCAATACACCCGTTGCAGCTCGTAATATTGATGACGATCCGGTTTGGCGGGCTGGAACCCCTGGTGTTTCCCAAGGCCCCTTGGATCCGACCCAGTATGCTGATGCGGTCGGCAGTTTTGATACGGATGACTATTACGTCTTTACCTTAAATCAAAGGAGTTCCCTGCGCCTGAAAGCGGACTTGACCAGCGGTAGTGCAAATCTCCAGTTGATTGGAGGTGATGGCACAACTGTTTTAGAGTCAGTGTCGGGTACTACAAGCAGTCAACCAAAGATTGAGGGTGTGTTTACGGAGGGAACATACTACATTCGCGTCAGTCCCAACGGTGGTTCAACGGCGAGTGCGTTGTATGAGCTGAATTTAGCCGCTAAGTCCGTCGAATTCGACCCTGCGTTTGTGAAAGATATTCGCCTAGGGCCAGAGTCCTCTGGTGTGCCGGGAGACATGGTTGAAATTGGTGGATTGCTGTACTTTGCCGCTGATGATGGCACGGGAGTTCAGCTCTGGAGAACCGACGGTACGGGGGTAGATGGCTCCTTAACGGGTAGTAAGGATGACGACGGTACTGAGAAGCTGACGAACGAAGCCTTTACATCCCTTGAGAACCTAACGGTTGCGTCTATTGGCGGCAGCGACGTGCTCTTCTTTACGGCTGGAACGGCGGAAACCGGAACCGAACTCTGGCGATGGGATGCGGTGAATGGAGCATCGCTCGTTAAAGATATTGCCGTTGGTACGGGCTCGTCTGGAATTGGGGCAACGACTGGCATTGTGGCGGTGGGCGATCGCGTCTACTTTGATGCCATTGAGCAAGGGAGTGGCACGTCTCTGAACATCGAACTGTGGTATAGCGATGGCACAGAAGCTGGAACTCAGTCTCTAGAGCTTGTCCCCGGCGAGTTTTTTGGCTCGTTCCCCAGAGATCTGATTAACATCAACGATACAGCCTACTTTGTTGCAAGTAATGGCTCATCAGAAAGACTCTTTACAATCGATACCTCCGGTGGAACCGTCACAGCGCTTGAAGTGGCTGGGCAAGGCGGCTTGAGTAACTTTGGCAGTTTGACGAATGTGAATGGTACGCTTTACTTCACGGCGAGTGGTGCTGCCGAGGGCGGGAGCGATCGCGGCAATGAAATTTGGCGAATTTCGTCCACCACAGGCGAGCCAGAAGCAGTCGCAGACATCGTAGCAGGTTCAGCAGGAGCGGCTAGTATCAGCAACCTATCTGTGCTCGGTGATAGCCTTTTCTTCGCCGCGAATAGTGGCAGTGCTGGTACAGAACTATGGGAGATGAAGATTAATCCCTCTACGAAGGCGACGACGGTGGCGATCGCTGCTGACATCAACGTCACTGCCGCCAATGCTGGATCAAACCCGCAGCAGTTAACGGTTGTGGATGGCAAGCTGTTCTTCCTGGCGGATGATGGAATCAACGGCCGAGGCTTGTGGCGCTATGACCCAGCCGCCGCTGTTGGTCAAAGAACGAGCCTTGTTCAATACGATGATGGCGGTATGCTGCGCGATGTTGCCGCCAGCGGAGGTGTTGCACTGAACCCCTCGGCGGGGAGCTTGATTTCGGTTGGGGATTTCTTGTACTTCAAGGCAAATCGTGATGCCACGGGTAGTGAGCTATGGCGCGTGAGCCCATTGTTGAATGGTAATGCCGAAGAACTCGATCTCTTAGCTGGCGATCTCAGTTCCAGCCCGTCTGACTTTACGGAGGTGAATGGACGACTCTTCTTCCGGGCTGCCGATGCAGGGGATACCGATGAATCTGTCGGTCGTGAGCTATGGGTTGTGGGCTTAGCGGAAAATCCGTAGAGTCTTTAGCAGTCCTAGAACTCCCATTGCCTTAGTCGGCTAATTCTTAGAGAGCGTGGCGTATCCTATACGTCGCGCTTTTTGGATCTGGAAGGGCACGAGGTACCAGTTAACCCAGTTTTAGGTTCACCGTGCAGTCTATACTGATCTTGTCAATGGACGTGCATCTTGCGCGATTGACACCGAATCGGTATTCTCAGCCCCCTAGTCCCCTAGTGTTGGAGCGTTTTATGACTCTGTCGTCATCCACTGCGGCACTTCGATCCACTCAAGACCCTGGCGCGACCGTCCCAACCATTGAGCGTTACAACCAGGTGCGATCGCTCAGTGCGGCGCTCTGTGCACCGCTTGCCCTTGAGGATTACGGCATTCAGAGCATGCCGGATGTGAGTCCTCCAAAGTGGCATCTCGCCCATACGAGCTGGTTTTTTGAGACGTTTTTGCTGACCCCGTTTCTGCCGGGATACGAGATTTTTCATCCCAAATTTGGCTATCTGTTTAATTCCTACTACGAAGCGGTGGGCGATCGCCATCCTAGACCGGAACGGGGATTGCTCTCTCGTCCCACGGTAGAGCAGGTGTATCGCTATCGCGCCTATGTAGATGACGGGATGCGATCGCTTCTTCAGAATCCCTCTGAGCCAGAGCAAATTCTATTTCTCGTAGAGTTAGGATTACACCACGAAGAGCAGCATCAGGAACTCTTGGTAACGGACATCAAGCATGGCCTGGGAATGAATCCTCTTTATCCGGCCTATCATCAACCTCCGATTGCACCTGCAAAAACAACATCCTCCCCGTTGCAGTGGATTGAGTATGGGGGAGGGCTGGACTCTTTGGGGTATGCCGACAAGGACTTTTGTTTCGACAATGAAACTCCTCAACATACGGTCTATTTGCAAGACTATCGGCTGGCGTCTCGTCCCGTTACCAATGGGGAATATTTGGAATTCATCGAGGCAGGGGGGTACACAACAGCAGAATACTGGCTTTCAGAAGGATGGGCAACGATCCGATCGCAACGATGGGACGCTCCTCTCTACTGGCAAAAGATAGACGGAGAGTGGTGGACAATGACCCTCCACGGACTACAACGGATCAACGAGCATGAGCCTGTGTGTCACGTTAGCTTTTACGAAGCTGATGCCTTTGCCCACTGGGCGGGATACCGCTTACCCACGGAAGCGGAATGGGAACATGCGGCGCGATCGCTTGCCCCCAAGGGACATTTTCTGGAGTGCGATCGTCTGCATCCGCAGCCTGCCCAGGGATATACGAATCCTGATCAGCTTTTTGGGGATGTATGGGAATGGACGCAGAGTGCTTATCTGCCCTATCCCGGCTTCAAAACGGCACCGGGAGCGGTTGGGGAATACAACGGGAAGTTTATGTCGAATCAAATGGTGTTGCGGGGTGGCTCCTGCGCAACGCCACCTGGACATATCCGCGCCACCTATCGTAACTTCTTTCCGCCCTCGGCACGATGGCAGTTTTCAGGAATTCGATTAGCGCTGTAGAGAGGGAGCGATCGCCCTCCCTAAAACTTTGTCCAAGGAGGAGAGGGATAGACATTGAGCCAAGCATTTGGGGCGATCGCTTCACAAAATTGTGATGTAAAACAGGAGACATATCTATGCCTGGTTCATGTTCCCCGATCGCTGATACGTCGCTGCCGTGGGAAGAAGCCCCTTCCCCTAAGGTGACGTGGTTTGACTTCCATCCCCCTGTAGAAGATTTTTACACCGAGGCGATCGCGGGTTTAATCCAATCTCCAAAAGTGATCTCTCCCAAATTTCTCTACGACAAAACCGGGTCGCAACTCTTTGAGGCCATCTGTGCCCTAGAGGAGTACTACCTGACCCGCACTGAAATCGATATTTTACGAACCTATGCCGATGACATTGCCGCGATCGCCCAGAATGGTGTACTGGTAGAATTTGGCAGTGGCAGTAGTCAAAAAGTGCGAATTCTGTTGGATGCGGCATCTTCGATCCATACCTACGTCGCGCTTGACATTTCCAAGCGTCATCTCTACGAGTCGTGCGTAGAGCTGGTCTCTGAATACGCGAATTTAGAGGCGATCGCTATTTGCACCGACTACACCCAACCCCTGACGCTGCCTGATCTTCCAGTCTTAAGAGATCGGTCTTTGATTGGCTTTTTCCCGGGATCATCCATTGGCAATTTGGAGCCCGAAGAGGCGATCGCCTTTTTGCACAATGCCGCCCAAATTTTGCAGTCCAAGGGCAGTTTACTAATTGGCGTCGATCTGAAAAAGAGTCGGGACATCCTTGAACCTGCCTACAACGATGCCAAGGGGATCTCTGCCGCCTTTGCCCTGAACGTATTGACCCGCATGAATCGGGAACTGGGGGCAAACTTTGATCTGGCAAACTTTAGCTATGATGCGGTGTATAACGCTGAAGCTGGGCGGGTGGAGATGTACATCGTGAGTCGTTGTGATCAGGTGGTTACTATCGGTTCTCAGGTGATCTCCTTTGCGGCGGGGGAACGGTTGAGAACGGAATATTCCTACAAATACACGGTTCCTGAGTTTCAGGCGATCGCCAAGGCCGCAGGATTTTCATCGAGCCATGTTTGGATCGATGACCACCAGCAGTTTAGTATTCATCATTTACAGGTGATGTAGCGTGGCGCAACGTCTACGCAGGTCGAACAATGGCAAGCCCGATCATCCCGATCGCCCCCAGAATCAAAACCGGAGTTAGCCAGTTGCCCCAGCGCACATAGAGGGTTTGGGTTTGGCGGCGATAGATGGTTTCTGCGTGGGTTTCGTAGGTTAGGGGGTGCGATCGCCACACCACCCGACCGTGGGGATCGACAAACCCAGAATAGCCTGTATTCGTTGCCCGTGCTACCCAACGATCGGTTTCAATCGCCCGCATAATGTCGTGGGCTTGGTGCTGCATCATCAGCACTTCGCTGTAGGGATCGAGGTTGGATGCGGTCAGGATGAACTGTCCACCCTGGGCGGCCTGGGCTCGAAAATAGTTGGGGTAAGCGGACTCGTAACAAATACTGCCGATCGCCCGTCCAAAGGGGGTTTCAAATTGTTGGTGTTCCGATCCAGGAATCATCACCGCTTCAATGGGAGAGAGTCGATCTATCAATCCGCCGAGAATGCTGCGAAGCGGAATATATTCCCCTAGGGGAACCAATTTGATTTTGTCGTAGCGACCTACGATGACCCCCTGTTGATCCAACGAAAGCAGACTTTGGGTGTAGGTTGTTCCTTGGCTCACGAACGTACCCAACCAGGCCGGGATTCTCTCCGTGGCGATCGCCCGTGTGATAGAGCTAGAGGTTTCCCGGTATACGTCCCATAGAAAAGGAATCGCACCTTCAGGGGTTAACACCGCATCTACCTGTTGGTTAGCCAGTTCGAGATAGCCTCGGTTATAGCTGGCGATCGCCCGTCGTCCTCCCTCCGCAGACAGCTTGATCCGCGTGGGCACGTTGCCCTGGATCATCCCAATCGTCAGTTTGGCGGCGTCTACGTCCTGTAACGGTCGGCTCGCTAACCAGGCTCCTAGCCCATGGACACTGATTACAAGTACTAGAGCAGACAGGAGGAGAGGGCGTAGACGATCCGCCCGATTTCGCCACTGCATCCACGCTTCTGCCAGTAGACCATTACAGGCCACGATCGCCGCTGTCACCGTCAACGGCCCTGACAATTGCCCCAAGTGAACCGCCCACAGATTTCCCGGACTTTGGGTATAGGAAAGCGATGTCCAGTTGAGAGGGGTTAAGGTGAGGAGCCATTCTAAGCTGCACCAGAGTGCGGTTCCAGCCAACACTCGTACCCACGCAGTTATCCCCTGCAGGCGAGAGATTCGCCCCATTCCCCACGCCCACAGCACCGTAGTTGCTGTTCCCCAGAGGGTAATAAAGACCCAGCAAAAGGCCGTCACGATCACACTCGTGATCCAGGACATTCCGAGCCAGGTGAGGGGATGGAGTCCGGTAATCCAAGAAATGGCGATGCCGTGATAGCCCATTCCCCACAGGGTCGCATAGAGGAGCGTGCATTTTCGGTTTTGGACAGGTGTTGACACAACCAAGACCCAAAAAGGAATCAGGGCGATCCACGCCAGTCCCCACAGGTTCAGCGGCTCTGGCGCACAGGCCATCAGCAATCCACTCCCCAGGGCGATCGCCCATTGGGGGGCATTCCATAGTTTGAGTCCTAGACGATGCATCTGTGCTTATCTCAAAATGTTCTTAAAACTCTGCTCTCTCTCGATCCCCCCTAGCCCCCCTTTTTAAGGGGGGGACTGGCTCGGAAGTCCCCCTTTTTATAGACGCAAAGCGGCTTCCCGAAGGGTAGGGGGATT
>JACYMB010000151.1 GCA_015272205.1 Synechococcales cyanobacterium T60_A2020_003
GCCCATTTCAGAGGCTCTAGCTTCGTCGTTTGTAACGCATCCAGGAACGCATAGACCGCTGGTGTATGCATCGCTTCGACTAACGTAACGACGCCAATAGTGCGTTCTAGCGGGATCGGAGGACGACACACCTGGACGTGAGGCGGAATCGGCTGAGCCGCTAGTCTGGCAATGACCGCTGCTCCCAAATCCTGCCCCACCATACTCACAATGGTGGAGTCCTCGCGTACTTCGAAGGCCACATTTAGGGTTTGATTATGCTTGGCAAACTCACGCCGCAGGAGGATTCGACACCCATCTTCCGCAGGGGTCACGATAAGCGGATAGCGTTTCAACTCGTCCCAGGTAATGGGATCGTGAAACCCCTTAGCCGAGGGAGGTAAAAGCACAATATAGTCATCTCGAAACAGTTCCCAGGCGTCGAAGTCGCTGGAGGCAGGTAAGTAGGTAAAGCCAATGTCCGCCAATCCATGACGAAGCTGTTGCTCGACGATATCTAGGGTTTGGTGCTCTGTGATAGTGATGGCGATCGCCGGAAAGGCATGACGAAATTTGGCAATCACAGCAGGAAGAATGTGAGTCGATACACTCCGAAACGATGCGATCCGCACCTGGCCACCTTCCAGTCCCTTAGCGGCTTCAGCGGTATGCCCAATCTTGTCGATCGACTGCATAATGTCTTGGGCGTGGCTCAAAATCGATTGTCCAACAGGGGTAAGGGTTGCACCGTGGCGACCGCGTGCCACCAAAATCACACCCAACTCTTCTTCTAAACTGGCGATCGCATGACTAATGGCAGACTGCGACACATTCAAACTCAGCGCTGCTTCAGTGAAGTTTCCGCACTCAGCAACTGCCACAAATGAACGTAATTGGGATAGCTTAATTCGCTCGAGGTAGCCTTCTTTCATGCGTAGGCATCCTGATTAAGGGTACGAAGGCCGATCCAGCGATGGACTGCACCTTCTAGGCAGACAGGTTTCATGATGACATCCCACCCCATCGTTTGTCGTATTCAGGCTAGCCAGAAATATGCACTCCTCTGCGTCCCCCTGAAGCATGAATAGTATTCATGGTGATCATGACTGTTACATTTTGAAACTTTGAAAGCCAAAGCCTAGATTGAAGGTGTGGGGAGCCATACGCTACCGCATTGCAAAGGTTTTAGCGGTGCTGTGCTGACTTTGTTGGTCAGATTGTGGCGATGGTTCCGCTTGATCCCCCTAGGCACGAATTTGTTTTCACGACGAGAGTAGGCAGATTCGTATCTCTCACTCAGCAAAAAGGAGGTTTCATCATGAAAACTACAGCGTTTTGGATTCATCATCTCCTACGCTTTGACGGATTAGACGCCGAGGTTCCCATTACTTCAGTTAACTTAAGGTCTGCATGGCGTGCTTTGAGCCAGCGATTCTCGCGATGGATGTTTGATGGCGACGAACCCAAAGTCTGGAAAAAGATCAATCATTCGGGCGTGACCATTTGGCATGTCTACGACCCGGTGTCTAATGTGCATGCAACCTTTGACAGTGAGTCCGAAATTCGGATCTGGCTTGAGAAACGGTACAACGAGCCAACCAAAGAGTTCGAGTTTGCAGTTCAACGCTAGGGGATCGTAGAGAAGCCCATCGGGATGGAATGTTTGTAGTGCAGCATTTCACCGATATAGACCAGGGTATGGGTCAGCGTATTTGGCGGTAACCTCTGGGAGCGGGTGTAATCCTTTCGGGTGCACCTGCTTATTTTCCCCAGGTCGCACGGCTACAGTACAGGCCAGCGCTGTGCCACTAGACCGTACGTTTGAGCAGATTCCAATGAAATATCTGGAAGACGATGAAGCATGACATCCCACGTTCCTTGGAAGTGCAGCGCTTCGACAACAATCGGAAGCGGATCGGACAGAATAGCTGGAAAGTCAGCTTCTTCAGGGTGTTGAATCCCATAGGCCAACTGTTCGTGAGGGGGATCGAACTGAGCATTAATTCCGGGTTTGTTGCCCCTAGCGTCAACCCGATACCAGCCAAGACGAGGCAAATAAACAGCATTAAAACCGTGCAGACAGAAAAGCGCACCTTTGTCGTCAATACTCAGGCGCTGATAGCAAAATCCGGAGGAAATCTGGTTTGCCCGTAGCAAGGCTACCAACAAATGGCTTTTAGCAAAACAATAGCCAGTTTTGTGTTTGAGGACATCCGACGCACGGCAGGTTAACAGGTTCATTTGATAGTCAACACTGTGACAGATTTCATCCCGCACCCACTCAAAACACGCTTTGGCGATCGCCATTGGCGTTTCATAGCCCGATGCGATTTGAATAGCACATTCCATCACGTCGGGATGCTGCCAATCGATGACGTCACTCACCTTTAAGTATTCGTTCGTCTTCATTGGATTTTCAGTTCCATTCGCTCAGTTCATCCAGACGAGGGATATTGCTCACAACTAGGATGACGCTGAATGTCAACATTCACTGTGCAACTTTTTCAAATGGTTAGGAACTATCATCAGCCAGTATTCGTCTTCGGCTTTTAAAGGCATGCTGTAAAGTTAAGCCTTAACGTATCTCTATCCGTGTTTGGAGGGACTTTGCGCTTATGTCGTCACCTGTGCAAGCATCATTCATCCGTCGGTTCAGTGCTGGACTTGCCCTTGCTACCTTTACGGTAACGAGTGCTGGCATCGGACAAGCGATCGCCAATCCACTGCCCAACGAACTCCTCAATCTTGTGGATCTCTTCACCGACTCCGCCTCCACGGACGTTGAATCCCCCACGACGACCGAATCGACTAGCACCCCCAGCACCACAACTACAACGACGACCGATCCCCAAGCTGCTCCACCCATTGACGATACTTCCCCCCGCTTCGGGTGCCAAGTTATGAACGGGGATTACACCGTTGCTTACTACCCACCCAGTCAGCCCAATCAGGCCTATGCTTGGGCTACTCCCACCGAACTGGGGGGAGGATGGACGCCCCAAGCCCGCTGCAATGAAATTAGCCGTCGCCTAGAGTCCTACCGTCCTGATGGGCTATTGGAACTGAAAACGGGGGTTGAAAATGGCTATGACACCATTTGCGTCACCACCCAGGCCAATTCCTCCTGTCGGATTGTGCTAACCGTGCCTCCCGGTCAGGATCCCCAACTCACGCGCGATCGCGTTTTCGAGAATTTGGCGGTTGCTGATAATGGGATGCAGACGGATGCAGTTACCACGTTTACTGATTCCCAGCAAAATGCCATTGTGGACGAGCTTGGTAATCTTTTAAATGTAGACTTATCGGATATTCCAGGAGTCACTACCAGCACCCCCCGTCGCTCTAGAGATGCCATCGACCTTCGCCCCTTCCTCGATCCAGAAGATGGCGGTACCGGACGGATGTTGAATAACTGATTGCGACGGAAGACGATTACAGAAGGGCGATCGCCCTTTCTGCGTTGGTTTTCCTTGTTCCAGAAACCTCCAATCTAAACCTTTAATCTAGTGGTTTGTTCCCCCTGTCTAAGCTTGGACAGGGATTTTTATGGCAAATGCTACAGCCAAACGTGATAGTATCCAATGTGCTGATTTTAAAAATCTAGATATATTCAGCTCTATATTGATGTGTTTATTAGCTCTTCATAAGTTAACGTTTAAATTTATCTCTTAACTATTTGTTCAGCTTATTTAATTGACGAACCCAGTCTCTACCCGGTATTAAAGGACAAGATTTACTACGTCCTTACCATCCAAACGTCCTATTCCCCGCGAAACGATTCATGCAACTGCATCACTCTGTCTGTCGAACAAAAATTGTTGCAACGATTGGCCCCGCTTCCAGCAAGCCTGAAGTGCTTCGCGACTTGATCCAAGCTGGTGCTACAACGCTACGGCTCAACTTCTCCCACGGTACCCACGAAGATCATCAGCGCAGTATTCGGATGATTCGCCAGGTGTCCTTTGAATTGAACCAGCCTGTAGGGATTTTGCAAGATTTACAGGGACCCAAAATTCGCCTCGGAACGTTCGAAA
Organism: Synechococcales cyanobacterium T60_A2020_003; assembly: GCA_015272205.1. Taxonomy (NCBI): domain Bacteria; kingdom Bacillati; phylum Cyanobacteriota; class Cyanophyceae; order Synechococcales; species Synechococcales cyanobacterium T60_A2020_003. The sequence goes on from JACYMB010000151.1 coordinate 4,014, forward strand.
ACGGAGCGATTGAGTTGAAAAAGGGCGATCCATTTACCCTAACCAGTCATATTAGGCCTGGGACACAAACGATTAGTTCGGTCACCTACGAACCCCTCGCAGACGAAGTACCGGAAGGTGCAGTCATTCTGCTGGATGATGGTCGGGTGGAAATGGTCGTAGAAGAGGTTGATCGTGCTAAGCGTGAGTTGCACTGTCGTGTGGTGGTGGGTGGCAAATTGTCGAACAACAAGAGCGTCAATTTTCCAGCCGTGTATCTATCCATCAAAGCGATGACAAATAAGGATCGCCGGGGTTTAATGTGTGGTACAGATCAAGCCGTGACGTGGGTCGCCCTCAGGTTTGT
>JACYMB010000152.1 GCA_015272205.1 Synechococcales cyanobacterium T60_A2020_003
GGCTGGAATAGACTGCCATAGAGCCATTGCCGAGGCCCGAGAGCGGTCTCCCACAACACATCTTAGGTTTGAATGGGGTGCATCCCAGTTTTGTAGCCTTCACCCTTGGTGGCTTCACCGACAATAATCACTTGGTCGAGAATGGCTGACTGCTTTTCCTCATTAGTGGCTAAGTTGGCTTTGGGCAAGCCGGACGCGAATAGAAGTATGCGTTGGGTCGCATTATAAACATCTAGCAGAGCAGCTTCATCTCTGTTCATAGATTATTTGGGCGGTGCTTAAAATTTCTCACTGACGAATCCAGTTTTGTAGGATGGGTTAGGCGATCGCCATAACGCATCAATCTCCAGAAGCAATGGGTTACGCTGCGCTAACATATCCTTATGCAACGAATCAGTCTCTATTCTGCCAGTGTGTTGGTATAAAGGCGACCGTTTGTAAATCTTTAGAGCAAACGGAGGCTGACGTGGAACTATAACGGGCGATCGCAAGTCATTTTAGCCGTTAAGTCACTGTGTTCCTTCATCTGTTTTCGCTGCTGTACATTATGACTGGACGTTTTTGGCCGTTTTCCATTGCGTATTTGATTGGTGGGCTTGCCGTCGTTTCCCTAACCAGTACGGTACCCGCCCAAGCTGCCTACGAATCCTTTAGACTGTCTCCCGGATTCCGACCGGATCCAGCCGTTGGCACCGGATTATCGGGCGGATCTCGCTCTACGAGTTGTGGATATGTCGATACGGCAGCCGCTCCAGATCATGTGCTTACCCTCGAAGAGGATTTTGAGTATCTGCGCGTCAGTGTTGAGGCTGCTGGCGATGTCTCTCTTTTACTGGAAGGGCCAGGAGGAAACCTCTGTGCGGATGATGACGTGGGTTTCCTGCCCCAGATCGAAGGCTTTTGGCCGGAAGGGGTTTATCGGCTGTGGATTGGCGATGACCATCGGGAAAGCTATACCTACACGCTGCGAATTAGCCAGCAGCCTTCGGATCGGGATGATGACGCTACCCAGGCCGAACGGACTTTAGAACCCGGCTTTTCGCCTGCGCCGCTGCGACTGCGGGGAGCATCGGGGGGCGATCGCTCGACAGACTGCGGCTATGTGAAGCGTACCGGAGCACCCAATCACGTCATTGAACTCACGGAATCCTTTGAATATCTCCGGGCTAGTGTTGATGCGCCCGGAGATGTGACGCTTTTGATTGAAGGCCCTGGCGGAACGATCTGTGCCGATGATGACGTGGGCGTGTTGCCCGTCGTAGAGGGGTACTGGCCTGCGGGACGGTATCAGTTTTGGATTGGTGACTTCAACCGGGCGGGCTATGAGTACGAACTGACCTTGAGTGAATCGCCTTTAGATGGCGAGGATGACCATTCCTCCAACGCTCAGCGTCTTGATTTTGGCAACTTGCCCAGCATTGGCAATTTCACGCTGATTCGCAATACCTATTACGACAGCGATCCAATCCGACAGTTTGATGCGGAAATAGACGGGCAACGGCAGCGTTGGTGGGTCAATTGCGATACTGATGCTCTGGGAACAGGAGAACGCACGGCACCACCGAGTCGGCAGGCTCGTACCGTCGCCGAATTTGTGTGCGAGGACTAGCGGCGTTGGTGATAGAGAGGGATTACACGCCTTGCTCTACTTGGTCAGCACAACGGAATAGGCAAGGCGATCGCCCCGTGACAGCGTTTCTCCGCACAGAATGGGGCGGTTCCCTGTATGGGCTAAGTAGCGATAGACCAAAATGGGGCCACCCAGGGGCACATTCAATCGTTGACTCAGTTCATTATCCGCATGGGTCGATTCCAGCGTGGCCTCAATGCGATGAATCGAAACACCATTACGCTCCAGGATCGGAAACGTCATGGCACACTGAAGCTCGGTAGCGTAGGCTTGTCCTAATTCGGCAACGAGGTAGGTCATGTCTAAGGCAGAAGGAATGCCATCAATCAGCAACACCTTTTTTTGAAAATAGACTTCGGACTGGCGAGGAATTTGCAACTTCTGGCCTATATGATCCGGGACAGAGATCGGTTCGAATATCAAATTTTCAATCGCGCTGGCAAAACCCTGCCGTGCCAGGTCTTCTTCAACAAACACAATGGGATTGGACAAAAAATAGGTGGCTTTCCGCTGCTCCTTCACAAACACGCCGCGCCCACGCTGGGTGATGACGAGTCCCTGCTGCACGAGATTGGCGATCGCCCGCCTCACCGTAATCCGACTGACTTCGAATTGCTCCATGAGTTGATGTTCACTTGGAATCTTGGTTCCTGGCGGATAGCGCCCCTCCAAGATTTGGGTGCGAAGCTTTTCTGAAATCACCAAGTGCAGGGGAGGAGACCTGCGATTAGATGTGCTGTTTGCCATTAGCGATGCTCAGATATTGATGCAAATGCTACGCCTCTAAAAAAACGGAAAGGCATGAGCATCGAGTTTAAGTGACGAAAATGAAGATTCTATTCCGTATTGTAGCGATATTTAGTAATTCCTAGAGAAAATATTAGAATCACGCTTTTTAGGGCGACAAAATTTAATGAGGCTAGGTTCTAGCTCCTAAAAGGGCACAGTACAATCAAGGAGCAGTCAAACAATAGGTGCCCATGATAAATCGCGATCGCCCACCGCTGCAGCCCGGTCAAGAATCCGTGTGGGACTATCCCCGTCCACCCCGCCTAGAAGACACCAATCACCATATCCAGGTGGTACTAAACGGAGTCACCCTGGCGGATACCCACCGGGCTAAGCGGGTACTCGAAACCAGTCATCCTCCGGTGTACTACATTCCACCAGAGGACGTACGCATGGAGTATTTAACGCAATCTTCCCGTTCCTCCTTTTGCGAATGGAAAGGACGGGCAGGGTATTACACGATTACCGTGGGCGATCGCTGTGAACCTGATTCGGCCTGGTTTTACGCCAATCCAACTCCGACTTTTGCAGGCATTCAGAACTACATCGCGTTTTATCCCAGTCGGATGGATGCTTGTATTGTGAATGGTGAGCCAGTGACGCCACAACCGGGAGACTTTTACGGGGGCTGGATTACGAAAAACATCGTGGGGCCGTTCAAAGGCGCACCGGGAACCTGGGGATGGTAAGTAATGGCCGGGTTAAATGTACGAGAGGGGCGATCGCCCAACGATTACGCCCGCCGTGCGCCGATAGTGTTCTGGTAGGCGGGACGGTCTGTGAGCTGGTTAACGTAGGTATTGAGTGCGGGATACTCCTCGTAGGTGATACCCAGCATCAGGGTCATGTAACTCAGGTAAGCGCCAACAGCTACATCTGCGACGGTAAACGTGTCTCCCATTAAAAAGGGGTGCTGGTCTAGGATTTGATTCAAGGCCGGAAAGAGAGTGGCTCTTTCCTTTTCGCGGGTACTTTCGGTAAACAACCCAGGCCCCAGGGTGGCATTGGCAAACAGAACCCACTGCGCGAGGTGCGATCGCTGTTCCAGCGTCGATGCATCCTGGCTATATTTCTCCGCTAGATAAAGCAGGATTGCCCCCGATTCCCATAGGGTGAAGTCTCCATCGACTAGAGCCGGAACCTTACCCATCGGATTAATCGCTAAAAAGTCTGGCTGACGGTGCTCGCCTACCTGCATATCGAGCAGTACAAACTCATAGGGCTGTCCCAGTTCTTCTAAATACCACTGCACAATTGACGCGCGGCTCCGTGCGCCACCGTATAGCTTCAGTCCCATTCCTATCTTCCTATCACACGTTAAGTATCGTGGGGATTGGATCTTCATCCTCTCCCCTCAGTGTTAATAACGTAAATCCTGCTGCTACGGCACTTCGTGGGTATAGGCGTGCTGTTTAACGTTGTCTTCGACTTTAACGATACGCTCAGAATTCAGTACTCGTTTTCGTTCCAGCGAGTAGTTGAAATCTTCACGCACCGTACCCAGTGGCACTAAGGACTGGGCAGAAGGACGAGCCTCGTAGGTGCGAGCCGCCGCGATCGCCCGCTCTTGGAACTGATCACACAGTTGGGTATTGGCGGGAAAGGCGTCGGGCAGGTGCAGCGCATTACCGTTCATCATCGCGCCGACCGTTGTGCCGATTGCTTTCTGATAGGAGGTGGGAATGCCTTTCACAATGGCTTCTAGGGCGGCGGAGGGAATGGGTTCGGCGATGCTAACTTGGTGAACCTCTCCATCCTCACGAATAAAGCAGGTCGAAAGTCCAAGGACAAGATAGGTATCCGGTGCGAGAGATGACAGATTAGAAAACTCGGTTGCCACGGTCATAATTTTATTTGCTGAGTATGTGCCTAAAGACTTTAGCCCTTTGCATTCTATCGCGATCGCCCTAATTGCTTCCCAACCTAGTCGCCCTATTCGTTATAAAACGAAACGTCTAGTTACGTCCGTTTACGTCACCACGGCTCAATCAATCCGGACTTATGCATACGCAGTTTCATAAATATATGTGTACGAAACAGCGACAAAATTGTGAAGAGGCTTTGTAAAGACATCGTCTATTAGGCTCTAGTTCTCATGAAAATTCAGTGAACCCTCGGTGATAATACGGAGGATTTTAACGGGATTCAATTCTGCCCAGAATTAACAGGATTACCGTATACCAAGGAGTTGAACCGAAACCTTCCCAAAGAGTGGCTGAATCTACTACGCAAAAGTTCAGTATTTTCAACCTCAATTTTTCTAGCTATACAAACTATCTAAGAGTCAGGGGTGTATTACCGGCAATTGACTGCTGACAAGTTGCGATCGCCAATATTTATAGCTCGAACTGAGATTGTTTTTCCATTAAACATGAGCTCAATACAGCAATCAGTAGCATTGATCAATTCACCCTGATCTAAATATTTCGCTGACTAAATATATTGATTCTGTTCATTGGTACTGAAGAGATGGATAGAGGCTTCTAGCAAAGTCTTGGATCAATGAGTTGTGCAAGTTCAACGTCAGTATCTATGAGGTCTATATGAGGTCTATATGAGTACGTATTTCCAGAAGGGTTGCCAGAAGAAAATTAGCTGTTTCTTTATTAATGTGCGTGGCAAAGGTTTGGCGCGTATGCAGTTTGGAACGTTGCTGCGATCGCCCTTCCCCTCCCAACCTCGACGATACATCCCTGTTCGTCAGTCTGTTTCTATGTGTAGGAAGTTTGGACTCTGTGTGAGTCGGGGCATTCTCCTTCATGACAGTGATCCATCCATGCCGCAACTTCGCCAACTTGCCCTCGCCTCTGCCCATGATGGGGATTATGAGTGTGCCATTACCACCTTCAATCATTTGCTGAATCTGTGCCCAACGAGTGCCGTTGACTATAACAATCGGGGATTGGTGCATTTTCAGGCTGGACATTTGGATCGGGCGATCGCCGATTACAATACCGCGTTGGAACTCGACCCCTATCTCGATAGCGCGTACAATAATCGCGCCAACTACTATGCCGCTAAGGGAGATTTCCTAGACGCAATTCTGGATTACAACCTTGCGCTGGAAATTAATCCTGACAATATTCGCGCCTGGATCAACCAGGGCATCACCTTCCGCGATTTGCGAATGTACGAGCGGGCGCTTAAAAACTTTAACCTGGCCTTAACGTTTAAGCAGTTCGAAGGCCGTATCTACGCCGAGCGAGGCCGCACCCATCACCTCAGCGGCGACTGGAATTGGGCGATCGCCGATTATGAGCGTGCCTGCCAGTTGTTTGCCCAAGACCCTCACCAACCCTCAGGAAAGCGTCTGAAACGCCAAGTCGAGCGCTGGATTAATGAACTGCTGTGCAATCTGAAGATGTAGTCTGGCGCAGCTAGGGAACCGTAACCGGAATTAGGGTTTGTTCAGGTAAGTAGCTGGCAAATCGTCCATCCTCTGCCAGCACGACGATCATCCGCATTTGCCAATCGGGTTCCACCAGTTGCAAATCGGCCCAGGGAATCGCCAGTTCCATGCAGTGGTCTAATCCTAGCTGTGCCCGGGTAGGATGGGCTTGCCACTGAAAGAAGTCCTTCGCCTGCTGAAACCACAGGGTTCGGGTTACCAAGTTAATCCCTAGGTGATGGTGAAACAGGTAGTTCACGGGGGACAGGTCGGGGACCTCCGCCAGGGGAATCGGACTGTTGAACAGGGGCTTCTGGGGATAGAACCACAGCACATGCAGTTCCGACGGCACATCAATTCCAGGCTTTGCCCCGGTTTTGAAATCTAGGCGCAGATAGAGATTCAGGTGATCTACTCCGTACCAGAGTTTTTGCACCGCGTTGCTTTGGTGCATTGTGCCCCGTGCGCCGCCCACGTCAATGCGTCCAGCTCGCTCCCAGTCTTGCTCATCCCCAATGCCGTCAATGATGGGATGGATAAAGCCTTGGGGCTGACGTTCTCCATCTGCCGCGTGATCTTCCACAGGCTGCCGCACGTTGAGGGGCACAGATTCATTCAGGGCTTGGTACAACGCAATTAGGTGTTCGCGGAAAAGCTGGTCAAACATGGCGTCTTGGTTGGAGGAATGACCTTCGCCAAACCACCAAAACCAGTCCGAACCTTCGGCAGCATAGAGGGCTTCCCAGGCATCGGGATTATTTTCCTCGGTAGCTTCGGGATGTCTTGCCAAGGTTTGACGGGCTTGGGTCAGCAAATCCCACGCCCGATTTTTGGCAGGATCACCAATCCAAGTGGTAAAACTGCCATCTACCCACGATCCGCTATGGAGTTTGCTGGCAGGAAGGGATACGGTGGCGGGAAACTGATCGAGAAATTCCGCGACGGTCACCAATTGAATCCCGGTATGGTGGCTCAGACGTTCGTATAGAGACTCTAAGAAGGGCAATCCATCCTGCTTATAGTATTCCCAACAGTTTTCGCCATCCAGGGCGATAGTAACCAGCCAGGGATCGGTAATGGCTCCCCCCGCGTAGTACCGCTGCCGAAAGGAACGGGCGATCGCCTCTAAATGTCCAATTAAATCCGTAGCGGCCGCTGCAGGCTCCATGCCGCCGTAGGTAAAGCCAATCAGATCGGATAGACGGTGATCGCGGAAGACGATCGCCAGATCCCCGTGGGGAGTTTCTAAGCGATAGGGGCGGTAGAGGAGTTCCGGTTCTTCCACATTCCCGGAAGCATCCCGATGGAAGAAGTGTCCCAACGTCCAGCCCAGTACCGCCTCATCGGAACAGAGCCACTGGAAGCCTTGCTTCGCCACATCGGGCAAAATAGCCGGACTCACCGACTGTTCCGACGGCCATAGACCACGCGGCGAACAGCCAAAGCGATCGCGGTACATATCCCAGGCTTTTTTCAGATGGCGGGGAATATCCTCCGCCCACTGGAACCGCTGTTCGGGCAAAACCATTTGCGGCACGGCCACCCGTCCACAATTGGTGTCAGCCAGCAGCGGCAGGATGGGATGGGTGTAGGGTGTGGTGGTAATCTCAAGCTGTCCCCGCTCTTGCATGAGGCGGTGCTGGGGAATGATTCGGCTCAGAATTTCTCGCTGTTTTGAATAAATGCGCTGGCGATCGCTCAGGGTGTAGTTACGACCTTGATTGAGCCATTGGGCAATGTCGGGATCGTCCCAGAAGAGTGGATCAAACCAGGCGAGGTTATGCCATGCGGTCAGATCTGCGTACTCTTGTAAGCCCCAGTTTTCCAGGCACCAATTTTGCCCTCGATCTTGCCGTTGGTAAAATAGCTCCGCGTAGCGGGGATGGGGATCGACCATCGTGCGGTGATGGGCATCGAAAAAGTGCTGCACGATGAACTCTCGCTGCTCTAACGTAAGCTGATCTTCCGGCGTCAGCGCAATGGTGAGGTAGGGATCAAACGCAGTTCCAGCCACATAATCCTCAATCTGCATGATTAAGGACGGAACCAGGTTTACGGTTTGGTGCAGCTTGGGGTAGCGCTCTAGAAGGAGTACCAAATCCAGATAATCTTTGGTTCCGTGCAGTCTCACCCACGGGAGTTGATACCGTCCGGCAGCACGGCTTTTGTAAAGAGGCTGATGCTGATGCCAGATGACGGCCACGTATAAGGGATGAGACATACGTTCTCCTTAAGAAGCAACCCAAAACCTTGGCAGAGATACATGGTGTATCCCTGCCTTTTACTGTACCAATATCAATGGTCTTTGGATTTCGATCGTCCTAGTTAGGGCGATCGCTCCAACGGCCTAAATCACTTGCTCGACTTCAGCAATTTCGGGAATCGCTTCACGGAGGCGGCGCTCAATCCCCATCCTTAGGGTCATGGTGGAGCTAGGGCAGGAACCACACGCTCCCTGAAGCCGCAACTTAACAATGGGGCCATCGAGTTCAACCAGCTCAACGTTCCCGCCATCAGACATGAGGTAAGGGCGCAGTTCATCCAGCACCTTCTCAACGTTGTCTGGAGTGAGTTCCATGGTTTGCTGAGACATAATTCACCTTTGGGAATTCATCAAGTTAGAGTTCGGGATTTGCATAGATGCCAGTGTAACACTGTGGGCAGGGTTGGGGAGTGGGGAGTGGCGGGGTAATGGACTCAGTCATGAATGACTCTCTAAACGCCATGGTCTGGTCTAACGTGATGGGAATTGGATTACTTGGCCTCGTTAGCGGGCACTAATTCGACATTCACTTCGTTGATTTGTCGTCGTCGTAGCTCTACCGATTCCGAACGAGGCAATAGGTCAAACACCTCGCGGAACACATCATCGATCTGCTCGAAGGACAGCACACCCGCTTCGTCCAGCACCACGTTTCCGGATGGGTCAAACACCACGGTTTGGGGCAACAATCCTTTGTAGTAGTAACCGGGTTCGGTGCGATCGTACTGGGCTTTTGGCGCAATGGAATCTAGGCTGAGGAAGATAAAATCCGTCGCCCGCCCATAGTAGGCATCCAGTTGTGACAGCACTGACGTATATTCTTTGCAATCCTTACTGTCATCCACATAGAGCACCAGCAGGGTTGGTTTGTCCCGCTGGAACGACTCCGCCAGGGTCACGCGCGGCGGCACAAGGGAACCGTTTCCACCGTAGAGCGGGAAAATATTGCCGTCGTAGTGGTCGTCGGTTAGGCCAGCCCAAGCCGGAGCGACGCCAATTACGAGAACAGCTAGCAGAGAAACTAAAATTGATCGAAGCACATTAAGCATGGAGCGTGGAAATTCAGAAAAGACAGCTCTATGCCATTGTGCCTGATTGGGGTGCGCGTTGGTCAGGTGTTTCTAATTTTGTGGGGAGGGTTCAGCCTCGGATGGCTCGTCGTTAGCGGATTCTGACTCTGTTCGGGACGGGACAGGCGATCGCTCCGATTCGGGAATTTCTTGGAAGCTTTGGATGACGCGATCCAGTTCAGTCCGGTTTGCGGCCAAGGTTTCAGGAACCGTCCACGCCAGAATTTGGTGAAAGTGGGTGGAGGTTTCAACGGTGGTATGCAGATAAACCACATCCAGATCCCCAAGTTTGCCCCGAATTTCGTACTGAATTGCAGGATACGCCCCAACCTTCAGCGTGACCGGATCGCCAACTTCAATCTCACCCGCCGCTTTTAGACGATCTTCTAGTAGCTTGCGGGTCGTTTCGGAATGGGTTTCGATCGTCCAGTTGGTGTCCGGTTCTTCTGCCTTCAGAGCCTCTTTAGATTCGGAAAGCACGATAACGTACAGTTTGCGCTCGTAGTTCGCGGCTTGCAGTTCCGCCGAGTCGTGCAGTTGATTCTCTGCTTGCCATCCGGTTGGTAACGTCAGCCGACTCGCACCATCGGAACTGACCAGTACGGTTTCCGGTGGTGCAGGAATTTCGCTCTGGGGTTCAACCGTGACGCTGGCTTCAGGGGGGGATTCTGGTTTAGGGCGAGAGCAGCCGACAGCAGAGGCCAGCAGCAGGGCGATCGCCCCTAGGGCAACGGTTCGACCGAGGGCAAAACGAGGAAGCTGGACAAAACGAGTCATAGCGGTACGGTACGTGAGAGGAGGGCGATCGCCGCAGAAGGATAATAACCACGGCTATTGTAGGCTATCGACTGTCGCTGTCGCGGGTAAAGCGATCATCGCGGCTAAAGCGGTTATCCTGCCAAGCGCTGCCCATGCCCTTCAGAATGCCGCGCCCAATGAGACCAATCCCACGACCAACCACCTCGATTAGGACATACACGACGCTGCTGCCGATGAAAGAGAACACCGATCGCACCCGTGGGGCAAGGGCATCTCGCGTTTCGAGAGCCAACGTCACCACGTAGGGAATGCCGCCTAATTGCTCTAATTCCTGGGTGCGAGGGGCATAGATGGACACTTGGCGAATGCCGAGGCCGCGAATGGTAAACAGCAAGTATCGACTTTCAAAAATGGCCTGGGGTTCCGCAAAGTAGTGGGTGAGGCGATAGCGCCACGACAAATCATTGCGAAAACGCTCAATTTCGCGGCTGGACATGAGGCGGCGATCGTAGAGATTTTGCTTAATCAGTTCTACGTGGGCAAAGGCGTTGAGGAGGGGCTGCATGACCGCATTCCCGACCTGAATCATCACATTTTCCAGGATGGTCTGGGCACGCTCGACCGCCGCCGGATTGCCGATCGCATATTCTACGCCATCCACATCCAGGGGCGTCTGGAACAGCAGATGGGCGAACAGTTCGGTGGTCAGCGGAATTTTGCCGAGAATTTCAGCCTGGACGAGATCCCGACTGCGGAGGAGGGCATCCACCACTTCGATGGACTGGGTATCGACGGCAACGGTGTAGTATTTGCCAAAGAAATCCGTCGTTACGTCACGCCATAGATCGACCAGAAGCTGCGATCGCTTTTCGGTCAGTTGCGCGGCGGTGACCTGGGAGTAGCGCAATTCGTCCAGAAGCCGTTCAATTTGTCGCAGGATCAGATAAAACAGTTCGCGCTTGCGTTCTTCTCGCAAAATATCGATTTCGAGGGTGACAGCGCTGAGATTTTGCAGCGGGGCTTGCAGTTTCGCCAGTACACCATCGAATACCACCGACTGCCCCCGCGTCATGGCCTGGGTTGGGGAATCTGCCACCATGACCGTCGAGGCTTCAATGGGGCGATCGCCTTCAGGCTGGGGTTGGGGTTCTGGTCTGGTCTGGATGGAACGCAGCGGTTGATCGTTGGGTGTATCCGAGGTTCGCAAAAGCTGATTCACCATCCAACGGGCTGCCCGCAGTTCCCGCTGTTGTCCAGCCAAAATCGCCTGCGCCATCAGGGACAAATCCGGGTTTTGCAACTGCTCGGTCACCTCTGCCAAGGCAGCCTCAATTTGACGAATACCGGATAGGCGCATTCCCCGTCGCCACTGTCGCGTCTGCCGTACCAGGTGCGATCGCACTCCGGTTTGGGCACTGGGTAATCTCGTTTCCTCAGAACGCTGAGTTGCCAGGGTGGTCGAAGAGGGTGCAGCCGGAAGCGCGCTTTTCTCAATCATCCAAATGGACTGACCTGTGGCGATTCGTCGAATGACGCTCACCATTGCCTCGGAGTCTAGGGTGCGGGGACAGTAGCCACTGGCTCCCACCTGACGCGCCGCACTGATGACCACAGGTTCCGTAGATGTGCCTAGCAGGAGAACCGGGATGGTCGGATACTGTTCCTTAAGAGTTCGGCCTAGGGTGAGTCCTTGGATTTGCGCGGGATCAGACCGACCGAGGGCGGCATTGAGAACGACGATATCAATGGTGTTGCTTGCACCGATCAAGGTTTCGGATGGGGTGCTGAACTGGGCGATCGCCTCTAATGCCTCTGCTCCATTCCCGACATCTGCAAGCACTCGCAGATCCGAAAACCGCTCCAGCAAAAGCCGCAATCCCAGCCGAAATACTGGATCGTCATCCACAATCACAATGTCAATTGTTTCTATTGATCCAGGCGAGGGAGATGAATCTACGCTCATGGCAGCGGTGCGGCCTACTAGAAATCTGCTTGCCTCAGGATAGCGCTATTCCTGGATTGGAGTGAAGCACTTTGCGATCGACGTGTGATAGCCATCACTCTCACATGAAGCAAACATCACGATGGACATCTCTATAGAGCTGATTTGACATCTTTATAATTAGACTTAAAGGAGCCAAACCTCTTAAACCGAACAACGATGAGCTATTCGAGCA
>JACYMB010000153.1 GCA_015272205.1 Synechococcales cyanobacterium T60_A2020_003
CTGTTTTAGGGCAAGCTGAGCGGCTCGGTGCCAGGTGTCCATCTCGTTAAACGCTTGGTCGTACTGGCGTTGGATCTGTTGTTGCGCCAGGGTTGCATTATCTAGGGATTGCTGAAAAAGGGCGATCGCCTGCGATCGTGAGGCATCACGCGAGTTTTGTTCCATGAGTTCGCGCATCTCCGACAGCGTAAATCCCTGGGTTCCTAACCCAAATCGGCGGAGTTGGTCACTTTCACTGCGACCCGTTTTGCACCAGGTGGCAAAGTGTTCACAGTTATTCGTTAGCAAATCATACTGGGTTTCTCCCAGGCGACTGTGGGCGCGTTCAATCACGTCGGCGGCAATCAGACTAACGGGCTGATGTTTGGTGTAAATGGGGCCTCCACGGGCAAAGAGATCGCGCGGTGTAATGGAAATAATCGCGTCTCGCCCTTCCGGTTTGTGGTAGTGAATGACGTTACCATCGCCGCAGTCGATGCCGTGGTGTTCATAGATGCCCTCCATGGCTCCAAAATGCCGCATGGCGTAGATTTGATCCGCACGCGCCATAGAATTATCTACCCTTTTCCAACTGTCTAGCGAAGCGATCGCCCGATTACCGATAGGCGATGTGTAAACTCTGCCACAGGATGATCAACGACGCAACTGCCATCAGCCCGCCCCAAAACCAGTAGGGTAAAAACAGGGCTTGGGCGATTTGTCCAGAGTCGGACAGCATCATTTGGCCATTGATGACCGCTTTTTCAGTAAAGAGATAGTTGACCTGATGATAGGTACTGATACAAGCTTGTACGCCCAAAAATTGAATCGCAAAGGCTTGCAGCCACGGTTTACTATTGAGGGCGATCGCCAAAATGCTGAGACCCAACAGGGGAATGGCTACCCAGCCAAAGAGCGATCGCACCCAGATCAGCGTGGATATTAACAGGACGGCTCCTAGCACCAGCAGGCCAGTGCGGGTCGAACTGCGCCCCCGGGACAGGAGAATCAGAGCGGCTCCGGCCACGGGAGGCCCCATTGGCCCCGCCGCATTCACCAACGCCTGACCCAAACGCCCTAGGAACAGGGAGCCACTATGCATGGCAATGCCGGAACCGTTGGGAAAAATGAGCAGTTTCTCAAAGTTGCCCCCCAGCAGCATCGCCATCAGTCCGTGCCCCATTTCGTGGAACCAGGTTGCCAAAATCGTAAAGGGGTAAAGGATATAGTTTCCAAAGGGAATTTGCCAGAGAACAATAGTGGCGATCGCTGCAATGATCAGCCATTTCAGGCCGCGATCGCTCTCCGTTGAGGAGGAGGTTAATCGCTCTAGTTCTTTGTCCCAGTAATCGCTCATAGCGGTCTAGGTATGGATGTGAGTAGAGAATGCTTCCCCCACGCTAGCAAAATGCTTGGAGATCTGCCTCTAGATCGAGGGCATCTTGATAGCGATCGCCAGGGTTGGGGGCGGTTAGACGAGTGAACATTTGAGCCAGAGCGGCTGGAATATCTGGCACCGCCTCCCCAACGAAACGCCACACATCACCCACGGGTCGATAAAAAGACACCGGGTCTTGCCTGGTGATCAGAAATGCCATGAGGGGTGCAATACCGTACAAATCCGCAGCAGGGGTCGCGTCCAGGGAAAACTGCTCTGGTGCGAGGTAGGCGGTGCGATCGGGCGGGATGCCACTACCGAGAAGGAGAGGCTTAATCGCGCCAAAATCAACGAGGGAGATTTTTCCGGCATAGAAGCGATCTTGGCAAATGATACTGGAGGGATGAATGCCCCGATGTAGAATCGGGGGGTCGAAGGTGTGAAGGTAGCTTAGAATCTTGCAGAGTTCACGCATCCACTCTGCCGCTTGGTTAATTGGCGCGGCACCGTTAGTCTCAACCCACTGGGCAAGCGATCGCCCATTCACCATGTCTATGACGAGGTAGGGCACGTCATCTTCAACCAAAAACTCAATGAGGTGGGGAATACGGGGATGATTGATCTGTCCTAGAAGGGTTGCTTCGGCCTCTAGCGCGGTATGAGCCTTCGGGTCTCCAATCCAGCGATCGCGCAAGGTCTTCAACACCAGCGTTTGTCCACGACACCAGGCCAGATAGGTGATGCCCACAGCGCCCTGCCCCAACACCTGCACGAGCTGATAATCACCCACGGTTTTCAAAACGTGGAGCGGCTGACCGCAATCCTCACAAAATAGGGCACCGCGCCGCTCATGGGGACATTGATCCGGTGACAGCATCCGAGAGTTCGCCAGCGTTCGCGTGATTTTGGTGGCAGCGGCGGTTGAGGCAAAGTTTCCGGGCTGTAACGATGATGGGGGCATGAAGCGATGGCGGATGGATAGCCCCTGGGGCAGTGGGGAGGAGGAGACTCTAGACGTTGCTTCATTATGAGGGGCGATCGCCTGCTCTGGTAAGCGATTGATGCTCGGACGACCACTCGTATCCTTCTCATTAGACGAGATTGGAGACTGATTGGGATCAAGGGTGGCGTGAGGTTCGCCTAAATCATTCCCCGGTTGGGCGTTTTCCGACTGCTGACTATAGGTTCGTGTCGATAGCGCGTCGTACTCTTGGAGAGCTTCAGAACCGAGCCGAATTTGCAGGTTAGGGCCAGAACGCGCCAACCGAATGATCACGCCATCAACTACGGGAATTTGGTTGACCCGTTTACCGTCTAAGTAGGTGCCGTTGGTGCCTAAATTGACGATTTCCCAACTTTTTTCGCCAGTGCGACGTAGTTCAACATGGTGCCGTGATACCACAGCACTGTAGAGAATGACATGGTTATCGCTTGAGCGTCCAATCCGAATCACAGATTCATTTTCAAAACTCCAGACTTGGACTGGGATTTGCTTGAGCGGATGGAGGAGGAATAAAGTAATCACACGTGCGATACCGAATCCGGACGGGAGTTAATGAACTGAGCAGGTTAGGTGAGGGAGATCTAAACAAGACCCGCCCCACTATGATCACGAGAACTGGAATAGGAAGGTGACTTGATCTCCTTTCCCAAGGGCGATGCGATCGCCCGGACGAAGTCGATGACGATTGCCGAGGGACAACGGTGAATTGTTGATATAAGTACCGTTGGAGCTACCCACATCTTCAATGTAATACGTATCGCCTTCCACACGAATGTCTGCATGGATTCTCGACACGATTTCCGAATTTGGGAATCCGGCGACATCAATATCGGGCGGAATCCGATCATTGGGCTTGCCGATGTGGATGACGGTTAAATTTTGCGGCAATTCAATAACAGTATTGGTTTGCACATGCAGAAGCCGCGCAGTTTGTGTCTGGAGTTGGGTTTGCCCTCCAAACGGTTTGGGAGCCGGAGCGTGACTGGGTGGACTTGCCTGCTCTGCCTCGGCTGGAACTGGAGGCGGCGGGGGAATTTCTGCAACCAAGGGATCCGGGGCAACCAGGGGCTCAGGAACAACGGCGGCAGATGCGTCTGGTGTACTCCCCATGCTAGGGGATACGGTGGGTGGGAGAGCAGACTCTTCAGCAGGCTGGACAGACGTGCGTAGATCAAACCCACACTGCCCACAGAAACTTGCATCTGCCTGAATATCGGCTCCGCAACTCGGGCAGCTAATCATCGCCGGAAGGGGAGTGTAACAGGCTTCGCACTGCACTGCTCCATCTGGATTTTGGTGATTGCAGTTGGGACAAACAATCATGGTCAGCGGTTCCTCGTTCTTCGCTAGTTAAGGTAAGAGCCTATGTTCTATCCTACGTAGGACAGAACGCGTTGGATGGGTGAATAAACTAGGTATCCAGGTTACCTGTTAAATTCAGGTGTGGTTTCATGCGTGAAGCACGGGCGATCGCCATCCATCCTACTTACTTCAATCTATTTCTCTCCATATTCCTGAATAATTACCTGCACAGAGCGGCCATTCTGGGAAAACGTTACAAGTCTTAGTGCCCTAAGGAGCTAACCCAGACTCATCCGATGGAGAGCGATTGACCTGCGGCTTGATCCAGGAGCCACCACAGTTCTCCCTGGGGTTGAATAAATCGCGAGGGATACTGCTGGGGATCGGCCTCTGGTGCAAAGACGTGGGCGAGGGCGTCCTGCTTACTGGCACCCGCCACCAAAAACAGGACGCACCGGGCTTGGTTGATCAGGGGAATGGTGAAGGTGAGCCGGGGCTGTCCCGATTTATTGCCTAAGGTTACGAGGCGATCGCACACTTGCAGCGCTTCAGTGTTGGGAAAAAGAGAAGCCGTGTGGGCATCGTCCCCCATGCCAAGCAAGATCACATCAAAGCGCGGGATATCACCGGGGGCAACCTGGAAGAAGGTGCGAATCTCCTGATCATGCTGGGCGGCGGCGATCGCGGGATCCGCTAATCCAGTCGGCATCGGGTGAAGATTTTCTGGCGGCATCGGCACCTGATCCAGCCAAGCGGTACGCGCCATGCCCTCGTTGCTATCGGGATGGTCGGGCGGCACATAGCGCTCATCCCCCCAAAAGACGTGGATTTTATCCCAGGGTAAATCCTGCTGGGCGATCGCCTCATACAAGGGCTTTGGGGTACTCCCCCCAGCCAACGCGATCGTGAACTGTCCTCGCTCCGCGATCGCCGTCTGCATCCGTTCGAGAATTAGAGCCAGCGATCGCTCCACCATCGCCGCCTTATCTGCTAATACTTCAACCGTTCGTTCCATGCCGTGATTTTTCCATACCGAACGATTTGAGCCTATCTCGAAATCTAGCGCGATCGCCCAGACCAAATCTTTTCTTAGTCCTTCCCCCTCTCCCCACCCCTCCACCCCTTCACCCCTTCACTTCTTCACCTCTCCCTTTACCCCATCCCCACTTCCCCGTATGATTTCTGTCGGACTCAACGGCAACCATAAGGACTCATGAAAATAGCGACGTGGAATGTAAACTCCGTGCGGACGCGGCTCGATCACCTGGTGGGCTGGCTGCAAGACAATCCTGTAGACGTGCTCTGCCTTCAGGAAACCAAGGTGATTGATGCCGACTTTCCGCGATCGCCCCTCGAAGATCTGGGCTACAACCTTTACATCTCCGGGCAAAAGTCCTACAACGGGGTCGCCATCCTCAGTCGTACTCCCCTAGAGACGGTTGATATTGGGTTTACCGCTATTTTGGGTGAGGCGGTTGTGAATGACCTCGATGCTCAAAAACGGGTGATTTCGGGTGTGGTGAATGGGATTCGAATTGTTAACCTCTACGTTCCCAACGGCTCCTCGGTGGGCAGCGAAAAATATGAATACAAGCTGCGCTGGTTGACGCTACTAAAGCAGTATCTAGAAACGCTTTTAGCTGACCCGACCCTCAAGCTTTGTGTGTGTGGTGATTTCAACATTGCCCCCGATGATCGCGACCTCCACGACCCGGAAAAGCTCAAAAATCACATCATGGCCTCTGAGGCTGAGCGTGAGGCGTTGCAATCGATTCTGGAGCTGGGGTTGTCGGATGCGTTTCGCAAATTTACCGACGAGGCAGGTCACTATAGTTGGTGGGACTATCGGGCGGCAGCGTTTCGGCGTAATTTAGGCTGGCGCATTGACCACCACTATCTCTCAAGGCCGCTTTATGAAACGGCTAAATCCTGCGTGATTGATGTTGCTCCCCGCAAGCTGGAAAAACCTAGCGATCACGCTCCGGTCATTGTCGAAGTTTAGATTGAATGACCGATGCGTGGGTGGGTTTTGCCGTTAGCCCTCGAATGTAGCCGAATCGGTCTGCTCAAACCGCCCGTACCTAGGTTTCAGAAACCCTCAATGGGGGAGAGTTTTGGCCATCTTCTCCGCCCTTCCCCCGTTCGCGGAGAATTAATGCGAGAATAAGAAACGGTAATTTGCTGGATGTTGATGATACGGGGTTGGGAGGCTGCACCGAACATGATCAAGCGAGTATGGGCCATCGTACTGTTGGTAATCGTTGGCTTCGGGTTGCAAAGTTGCTCGTCGTTGGGCGCAAGCTTTAACAGTTATGTCGATAACTACGACGGCTACCAATTCCTCTACCCCACGGGATGGGTGGAGTACTCCAAAGCGACGGATGGGCCAGATGTGGTCTTCCATGACATTATTCAGGAAACGGAAAACGTCAGCGTCGTCATGAGCCCGGTTCCTGAGGCCAAAACCCTTAGTGATTTGGGCACACCGACTGAAATTGGACAGCGGATTGCCCAAAAAGTCTTGACCTCGGACGCCGCCGATCGCAAAGCAGAACTCGTCAGTGCGGCACAGCGCGAGGTTGATGGTTCAACCTACTATCTTCTGGAGTACGAAGTTAATTTGCCCGGACAAAAACGGCATAACTTGGCGAGTGCGGTGGTTCGTCGGGGGCAACTGTACACCTTCAATGCTTCGACGACCGAAGATCGCTGGGAACGCATGAAGGATACCTTCAAACAGGTTGTGAGTTCTTTCTCGGTTTACTAAATGGCGGCATCTGTTCCTACCTTTGTGCTGGCGTCGGCGTCTCCGGCTCGGCGTCGGCTTTTGCAAATGGCTGGAATTGATCCGGTTGTGCGTCCTAGCCACTTTGATGAGTCGCAAATTCAGCATCAAAATGCGGCAGAACTGGTACAGCAGCTTGCAAAGGCAAAGGCATCCCAGATTGCCGGGGAACTGCGCGGCGATGAGCGTCATGCCTTAGTGATGGGCTGCGACTCGGTGCTGGCTCTGAATGGTGATGTCTATGGGAAGCCCGACAGTCCCCAGGAGGCGATCGCCCGGTGGCAGCAAATGCGCGGTCTGATGGGCGAACTCTATACGGGGCACGTGCTGATCGATCTCCCCCAGGACAAAACTCTGGTGCGGTGTCAAATGACCCAGGTGCAGTTCGCGATGGTGAGCGATCGCCAAATTGAAGCCTATGTTGCTAGCGGCGAACCCCTAGCCTGTGCGGGGTGTTTTGCCCTGGAAGGGAAAGGCGGGCTGTTTGTGGAAAAAATTATCGGCTGTCATAGTAACGTGATTGGCCTAAGTTTGCCCCTCCTGCGGCAGATGTTGGGGGATTTGGGCTATGACGTGATCGATTTCTGGCGGGCTTGAGGCGATCGCCACTGTCCCTATCGAAACGGTTGCCTCGGCAAATCAAAATTTACATAGTATGATTGTACTAAATCGATTCGAGAATGGGCTGTGAACTCCAAGGGGCAGGCGATCGCCTCTGTTCAAATATTTTTAAGAGATTGTCAAGATAAGAATTATCTCAATGCGCTAGGGGTAGCGTGGAATGTCGGGATCAGTCCCAGATCGTCACTCTGCAAACCGTTGGTGTAGCGTGTAAATCTTCCTGCTGGTTTCTTGACAAAATTAGATGAACAGAGTGCCTAGCCAGATGCTAAAACTTGGGGTATAAATCAGAGGTCTACGCTACAGGTAGCGTTTTCCTGCTTCCGGAAGACGCTTCATCTCTAACCTGTGTTTCGTCTTTGTTTGCTCACCTTACCCGAATGGGCTGGCGCGTATCATGGTTCACGAACTTGACTTTCAGGTCTACAGCGATCGCCTTCCTCCTCAGAATATCGATGCTGAGGAAGCGATTCTGGGCGGTATCCTGCTCGATCCAGAAGCGATCGGTCGGATTGCGGAAGTTCTTCATCCCAAAGCCTTCTATATCAGTGCCCATCAAGATATCTACCGGGCAGCGCTCACGCTTCATAGTCAAGGGCAGCCCACGGACTTGATGAGCATGGCGAGTTGGCTCTACGACCAGGGCATTTTGGATAAGGTCGGAGGGCAAAATCGGCTAGCGCAGTTGATCGACTGCACCATTAGTGCCGCCAACATTGACCAATATGCCCAGCTCGTGATGGATAAGTATCTGCGGCGGCAGTTGATTCATGTGGGCAACGAGGTTTCGCGACTGGGCTACAACACCAGTGAACCGATTGAACGAGTCCTCGATCAGGCTGAACAAAAAGTATTTGGCATTACCCAGGTGCGACCAACCCAGAGTCTATCGTCCACCGCCGATATTTTGACCAGCACCTTTTCGGATATTGAAAGTCGTTCTCTAGGGTTAGTGCTGCCCGGAATCTCCTGCGGCTTCTACGACCTCGACGCCATGACCCAAGGCTTCCAGCGTTCTGACTTGATCATTGCGGCAGGTCGTCCGGCGATGGGTAAAACCAGCCTGTGTCTGAGCATTGCCCGAAACATTGCAGCCTATCACAAGCTGCCCGTCGCTGTGTTTAGCTTGGAAATGTCGAAGGAGCAGTTGGTCTATCGTCTCCTATCCAGCGAAGTGCAGATTGAAACGGGACGGTTGCGCTCAGGGCGGATTAGTCAGGCAGAGTGGGAGCCACTGGGACACGCGATTAGTAACCTGTCCCAGTTGCCTGTGTTTATTGACGATACGCCCAATGTCTCGATTCTCGAAATGCGATCGAAGGTGCGACGTTTGCAGGCGGAAAACGGCGGAGCGCTAGGGCTAGTGTTGGTAGATTACCTCCAGTTGATGGAAAGTAGCGGCAGTGATAATCGGGTGCAAGAACTGTCGCGGGTGACGCGCGGACTGAAGGGCTTGGCACGCGAGTTAAATGTGCCCGTGATTGCCCTATCGCAGTTGAGTCGGGGTGTGGAATCGCGAACGAATAAACGCCCGATGATGTCGGATTTGAGGGAATCTGGAGCCATCGAGCAGGACGCAGACTTAATCATGATGCTGTATCGCGATGAGTACTACAATCCCGATACTCCCGATCGCGGCGTGGCTGAGTTGATCATTGCCAAACATAGAAATGGCCCAGTGGGAACGGTGCGACTCTTGTTTGAACCGCAGTACACCCGGTTCCGGAACCTGGCAAACTCCAATCAATACGCGCCCTAAACCTAAATCGGTGTTTGCGATCGCCCCTCCGGTGTCAATCCCTGAGCTTCTTTCAGCACATAGCCAATCATGTAAATTGACCCACAGAGAACGACGGTTCCTGGAGGCTTCTCGGTAGAAAAGAGCGCGGCCTGGAGTCCGGCGATCGCGTCATTATGACATAGGCAGTCTGCGAGATCCGGGCAAACCGTTTGGGCGATCGCTGCCAGGTTCGTCGGTGCTTCGGTGATGTGGTCAGGTACGGGCACGAGGTGAAGCGTATCTCCAGGACGCAGCAAGGCGGAGAAAACCTCGGCATGATCTTTATTGCTAATCATGCCAATTACCCAGGTAATCGGCGTTTGAACGCGATCGCTCTGATCGAGATAGTCCCGCAGCATAAGGGCACCTGCGGAGTTATGGGCAGCGTCGATTAGGAACGTGCAATTTTGCCAGGTATACCACTGCAACCGAGCCGTCCACTGGGTTTTGGCTAAGCCGGATTGCATCTGCTCATCGGTTATCGTCCAACCCTGGGTTTGGAGGATCTGTAAGGCGGCGATCGCCAAGGCCGAATTCATGCGCTGGTGTGCCCCAAGCAGCGGTAGGGGATAGGTAAATCCCACGTCTGGATCAACAATGGATTTGTCCTGGCCTTCGACAACGGGTGTGGATTGAATCCCCTGATATTGGGCAAGTCCAGATCCGAGATCGAGCGAGGGACGTACCCAAACCGCCGGACAATCAACCTCGCGCGATCGCCGTTCGACAACCTGGGTGGCATCGGAGGGCAGCACGCCAATCACGGCTGGACAGGCTGGTTTGAGAATACCCGCCTTTTCGTAGGCAATGTCACCCAGGGTTGGCCCCAAGCGCTGCCAGTGTTCGCGGCTGATGCTGGTAATCACGCTCACCAAAGGGCGATCGCACACATTCGTCGCATCTAATCGTCCGCCCAATCCGACTTCGATCACCGCGATATCCACCTGCTGTTGAGCAAAGTAGAGCCAAGCGGCAGCGGTGATGACCTCAAATTGCGTTGGAGAAGGGGCGTCGGGTTGGATGGCGGCCAACACCTGATCGAGGACTGCCCGGAGTGCTTCGGGCGTAATTTCGACCCCGTTGATCCAAATCCGCTCACACCAGCTCACGAGATGGGGGGAAATGTAGCGTCCTACCCGATATCCCGCTTCCACCAGCACAGAGGACAGATAGGCGCACACCGATCCTTTACCGTTGCTCCCGGCTACATGGATCACCGGAACCTGATCCTGGGGATTGCCCAAATTCGCCAGAAGCCGCTGAATTCGTTCCAGACCCAGTTCAACCCCAAAATGGCTGAAGCTGGCTAGGGTACGGTCAACATCAGCCATCACCGTTGAACTTGATTCCGGTATTAAGAGGGAGCGATCGCTATTCACAGGGCATAACTCAAAACGCACACCTCAAAACGGTAGCAAACTTGGGGTATCTTCAACGAGCGTTTAGTCCTCGACGTATAGCGGTGCTGGGGTTTGGTTGATGTTGGTTTCAATCGGCTTCACTTTCTCAATGAACTCAATCAGCGTGTCATAGTTCGGTGGGGGGGCATTGGGAATGGAGTTGGCCTCTTCGGCGATCGCCGGAAGTGCTTCCCCCATCACGGTTTGCAAAAGCTCTTGCTGATTGCGGTCAACCTTGGGACTAATCAGCACAGAACCGGACGGAATCCGTCGGCTGGTGTGCAGCACTCGGAATGGCGTATCCACCGAGGTACGATAGCGTTCAAATTCGTCCTGAGACATCGCGCCAATATCGGCCTCACCCCGAGAAAGCCACTCCAATATTTGGGCGGGTGTGGATCCTAAACGCACTTCCGAAGGCGTTGTTCCGTAAAGCTCATAAAGGGGGACGTAGTATCCAGTAGCCGATCCGGGCTGTCCCAAGGCCAGCACGCGCCCGTTCACATCCGTTAGCGATTCAATTGGGCTATCGGCACGCACAACTAGCACTGAGGCCAAAGCATTTGACCTGCCAGAACAGCATCCATGAGTGTACTTGACGGGATCTACAGTCCCGGACTTCGTCAGCACGCTCAAGTCCGGGAGGATTGATTGGGTTGCCCTATAAACGCCCACACCATATATTCTCTACCTACAGTGTATAGGCTGAAAAATCCAGAGAACGGCGGAAAACGCAACTCTCTTTGGATCCGTCCGTCATAGATGCACCCTGTAAGACCCGTCTGAAACCCATTTAGGAGGGGGACAGAGCCTCTTGTTTGTTACGCTCCTCTTCTCGAATAAAGGATTCTACTAGGGCTACATCTTCTGTGCTGCCGATAATCAGAGGTGTGCGGGCATGAAGTTTGGATGGCACAACGTCTAGAATTTTTTGGGTGCCTGTGCTGGCTGCACCTCCAGCTTGTTCGATTAGAAACGCCAATGGTGCAGACTCATAGAGCAGGCGCAGCTTTCCTTCTGGGTTCTTAACCGTGCCTGGATACAGGAAGACGCCACCTTGGAACAAGATGCGATGAATATCCCCCACCAAGGCACCACTGTAACGGGCGGTATAGCCTTCATGGCGATGGACATAGCGGTTGTAGTCGCGGATGGATTCATCCCACTGCCAGAAGTTGCCTTCATTCACACTATAAACGGGGCCATGGGCGGGAACTTTAATATTTTCGCTGGACAGAATAAATTCGCCAAGGCTGGGATCGAGGGTGAAGGCATGTACGCCGCGTCCAATGGAATAGACCAGCATGGTGCTAGGGCCATAGAGGATGTAGCCTGCGGCAAGCTGCTTGTGCCCGTTCTGAAGCAGATCGTGAGCAGAGCTATCGAGGTCGTCCCCTTCCTGCCGTCGGATCGAAAAGATCGACCCTACCCCCAAATTGATGTCAACATTGGATGAGCCGTCAATTGGGTCGTAGAGCAGGGTGTAGCGTCCGATGGGGCAGTTTTCGGGAATGTAGTAGGGGGTATCCATTTCCTCGGACGCGAGGCGACAGACGAGACCGCTCTGTTCAAACACGGAAATAAAAACCTGATTGGCGAAAACGTCCATGCGTTTGACCGCTTCCCCTTGAACGTTGGTGCGTCCGGTAAACCCTAGGGCATCTTCCACTAGACCAGCGCGGGTCAGACGACGGGCGATGAGCTTTCCAGCCAAGGCGATGCGGTTCATTAATGCGCTGAGATCTTGGGCTTCATTGGAGAAGCTTTGAAGCTGTTGCAGTACGTGGCGCGAGAGGGTGGTACAGTCGCGATCGAGGGCGTATTCGTGGACAAACTGGTTGCTATTCTGTTCCGTCGTCTGCTCAGTCATGATGGGTCCTCAACAAGATCAAACAAGGTCTTGCGACATCCCCGTTCATGGGCTTGATGCAGGCGCACATTGCTCCTTAACAGGGATGGCCTTGTTCTCCCATGGTAGAAAGCAGTTTTCGAAATGGAGGAAGAACTTTAGATGAACTATAGAAAGGGAGGGAGTGCCAGGTTTGGGTTTTGAGTTTTGAGTTGAAGGGTTGTCTTAGCAATCTTGCCCCTGGGTTTGTAGTGGTTATTTGGAATGAGCCTGAGAAGCTTGGGAATGGCGGGAAGGGGCGATCGCTCACGTCTCTAGTTTTGCTTGGGCAGAATGACGGATCTGTTCCAGGGTAATCAATCCTACTACTTGGTCGGGGGTGCGAACGATGAGCTGAGATGCTCCGGTTTTCAGGAGCAGGGAGAGGGCAGAACGAAGGCTGTCATCCGGGGCGATCGCTGGCTCTGTATCGCTCATGGAATCATCCATCATCGGTATCATGACCGAATCCACCCGCTGTAATCCAAGTTGACGCACCCGATCATCTGCGCCGAGCAAGTCGTGAACAAAAGAATTGGCGGGCTTGTCTAGGATATGGAGGGGCGTATCAAACTGGAGAATTTCACCTCGGCGCATGATCAAAATGCGATCGGCGAGGCGTAGCGCTTCCTCCACATCGTGCGACACAAAAAGAATCGTTTTTTGAAGCTGCCGCTGGAGGCGCAATAGTTCATCTTGCAGCGTTTTGCGAGTGATGGCATCCAAAGCACCAAAGGGTTCATCCATGAGCAGCAATTCTGGGTCGCCCGCTAAGGCTCTAGCAATGCCAACCCGCTGCTGTTGTCCGCCCGAGAGTTGGGACGGGTAGCGATCGCGATACACCTCCGGCGCAAGCTTAATCAGCATGAGGAGTTCATCCACCCGTGCCTGGATTTTGCGACGGGGCCAATTCAGCAATTTCGGCACAACTGCAATATTCTGGGCTACCGTCATGTGGGGAAAAAGTCCGGCCTGTTGCAGAACGTACCCCATTTGGCGGCGGAGGGTGGTGGCATTGAGTTGCCGGATATTGATTCCCTTGAAGTAAATTTGCCCAGAGGTCGGTTCGTACAGGCGATTCACCATTTTGAGCAGCGTGGTTTTACCGCAACCGGATGCACCCAGAATCACCACGAATTCCCCAGGATTCACCTCAAAGCTGCAATGATTCACAGCGGCTTGAACTGCACCGGGGAAGGTCAGCGTGACCTCCTTGAAGCTGATTTCGCTCAAGACTTCATCCTCGATATCGGATTCCCTACTCTGTGATGAGTCCTTCTTGGACAAGGAATTCGCGGGCAACGTCCGCAGGCTCGCGCTGATTGCCGCTCACTTTGTTGTTCAGGTGTTGCATAACGGCATCCGTTAATTTGGGAGACAACGCATTCAGAGTCTCGGCAATTTGAGGATAGGCTTCAAGGGTGTCTGCCCTGACCACGGGGGCAACCTGGTAGGGCGGGAACAGCTTTTTATCATCCTCTAACAACACGAGGTTGTAGGCGCTAATTTCTCCATCCGTGCCAAAGGCAACCACCACATCTGCCTCGCCATCGACCAGCCCTTTGTAGCGTAGTCCCGAATCGACCGCTTTATATTCCTTCAGTTCGAATTGCCCGTAGGCTTGTTTGAGACCGGGTAGACCGTCTTCGCGTACCTCAAATTCCGGAGGGCCAATCATGACCAGTTGACTTGCTTTGGCGGCCATGTCGGAAAGGGTGCGAATCTCAAGCTGCTCCGCTTTTTCAGCGGTCATGGCTAGGGCTTGGGTATTGTTCATCGGAGCCGGATCAAGCCAGATGAGACCCTCGGCTTTGTAACCCTCGGAGACAGCGTCGAATACGGCTTGGGGATCGTCCATGGCGGGTTGCTTGAGCACGGTGAGCAATCCGGTTCCGGTGTATTCGGGGTAAAGGTCAATTTCGCCATTGAGCAGTCCCGCATGGGCGACGGGAGTGCCACCTAAGTTCAGCTTTCGCTCGACTGTTAAGCCCTCATTTTCGAGCATTAGCGCATACATTTCTCCAAGAATGAACTGTTCGGGAAAGTCCTTGGAGCCAACTTTAATCACGTTGCTCGTTGCGCTAGATGAATCGCCCGATACGTTGCAGGCGATCGCCAACACCGACGTCAACAGAGCCAGCAAAATTAGGGAGCCGAATCGAAAGAGGGATTTCATCGGTTTGATCGGGAGCAAAATGGGGATGATGCGTTTCCCTATCATACCGAAGACCACGAAATTACCCGCGCTACTGAGTGCCCTATGATTCGTGCTTCAGTAGCGCTGCGGTTGAGGTCTAGCGCTTTCTGATTTATGGATTGCGCTGTTGGAAGAGATGCTCGAATTCGGAACGCATCGCATTAATGTCAGAGACACGGGCGACGAGGATGGTTTGGTCGCCTGCGTCCTTGAGACGCGATCGCCAGTGACGAACGGTATCAGCATTATTCATCCAAAACTGGATTACCGTGTCAACAATGTGGTCTAGGTTCCAGTCGTAGAGACGGGGGATGGTGTTCACCGAATCGATGAACGCATCCAGGGTACAGCGATCCGCACCGACATAGGCGGCTCCGGCTTTGGGCTGAAACTGTCGTTCTTGTTGGTGGGTAAAAAAGGAGAGAAGGGGAGAAACTCCAAGAATTTCAAACGAGTAGTCCATCTCGTACTCTTGTGATCTAAAACGGAAATCAAAAATTCTCTGGCGAATAGTTAGCACTCTGATGACTGGAGTGCTTGATATATATGCAACAGAGCGATTTTAGTGATGATTATGACCTTACGCATCTGCTCCCATGGTGTGCTGATACAGAGGTAACAAAATGCTGGAAATGGGGCGATCGCCCGCCCGCGATCGCCCTAAATATCCTCAAAATGATTTAAGAAATTTTGTACCTGGTCACCGCAATAAGAATTGTTAATGAGAATGGCTGAAGCAGCTACA
>JACYMB010000154.1 GCA_015272205.1 Synechococcales cyanobacterium T60_A2020_003
AACTTGCTCTTTTTTGATTCTGATACCCCGTCCGCTTGCGGCGGGGTAGTTCATTTGAATTCCTGCTGATAGGGCGATCGCCCCAACAAGCTACCCCAAGGCAGCACCCTATCCATATACGACTACTCAGGCTTAGAAAACACTTAAAGCATCCCTATGTTGAGTCCAGATGATCTGCTTTACTTCATTCATATCCCCAAAACAGCAGGAACAACCCTAATTACCCTGCTGGACTCAAAGTTTGATGTGAATGAGATTTTTCCGGCTCAACTTTGGAAAGAACTTGCCAAGATTCCACCGGATGAAGTGGGCAAGTATCGCTTATATCGTGGTCACTTTGGAGCACGGGGACTAGAGCCATTTTTACCCAAGCCTCCGGTCTGCATCACCATGCTGCGCCAACCCATTCCGTTGTCGTTATCAACGTATAAGTTTGTGATGCGTGAACCAGGCACACGGGTTCATAGCCTAGCTGTTGGGGAGAAGATGAGCTTTACTGACTTTATCCAGCATCCCAAAACCCGCAAGCGCATTTCAAACAAACAAACTCGCAATTTGTCGTTCAAGATCAAATACCCTCCTGCAGATGATTCCATCTTTCACTACGCTGAATCGCGCGACCTCGTGGATCAATGGCTAGACAAGTACCAACTGTCCCTGTCCGATCGTGACAGTCTGAGTGAGGCAAGAGCCCAGTTGGATGCCTGCGCCTTCTTTGGGTTGGTAGAACGTTTTGATGAGTCGATGGCACTCATGAGCTACACCTTTGGGTGGTCACCTGTTGGAACCGTACCTAAGCTCCGGGAAGCGACGACTCCCGCTGAAATTGAGGCCTTGTCTGACGATGTACGTGCCATGCTGGAAGAGTGCAATCGTTTGGATACCAAACTGTATCGCTACGCGGAAAAAGTTTTTGAAAAGCGGATGCGAGTCATGATGCGTCATCTGAGTGAATTTGCGAAACCTGGTGAACCCGAGATAAAAGCATGGACAGACGATCCTCAATTTGCAAATATTCTGCTGGATCGGTACTACGCAGACTGCCAACGGCAGGTTCTAAAACCATCCCCACGCATTCAGGTAGACTTTTCACAAGCTTTGAGTGGATCAGGTTGGCACCAGCGCGAAACGATGGCAATGGATCACAGTACCTTTCGGTGGACAGGCCCAGCCACAACAACAACCATTGATCTACCCATCCCCCAGAAAGCGGACGCCGAGATTACATTTCGAGTCATCAACGCCATTGAGATGGATGTCCTCGATAGCCTAAAGCTCGCCATCAACAACAAATCCGTGGACTTGGAGTTGCTCGATGGTGCAGGCTCGACTGTGCGAACCTACCAAGCGATCGCCCCCCAGTCAATTTTGGCAAGCGATCGCCCCTTTACGCGATTAAGTTTTATAGTCAACCGCACGATTGCGCCTCACACCAAAGAGTCGTGGAATCCGGATGTGCGTAAATTGGGAGTGGCGATTCACTGGATTGAGGTCAAGTCTCACCAAACTGATGATCTGCCTTCAGAGGAACAGACATCGGCTGTGAACGTATCTTCTAAGACGCATCAGTTCGCAGGGGCAAAAGATATCATCCGGTATAACCAGCGTATCCATCAGCGCGATCGCATCAAAAGCTTTATGAAAACCGCACCTGTATTGCGATCGCTCTATCACCTTTACAAACGGCTGACTGCCCAGTAAAACCGCATCAATCCTAAGTTCAACGGCAGCGATCACCCCTTACTGAGAGCGATCGCTTGTTATATCTTCACCCAAAACAGCGGTTTATTTCGACTTAGCAGTCCCTACTTTTGTCAGCGTATATTGACCAGGCTTTGCCCGATACCATTTCTTCTCATTAACACCAATCGACAGAATATTGAGGAGGCGATCGCGGGCTGCAGTGCGCTCCTTCTTAGGAATATCTGCTGAGAAAATCTGTCCAATTAACTCAGTAGACCCCATCAAAGCATCAGGAGAACGAGTGAACACGACTTCAACGACTTCTGTGAGCGGCTTGCCTTTGAACTCCTCCACCATAAACGATTGCCAACCACCGTCATCTTTGGTTGACTTCCGTGACTTCTTCGCCACAGGTGCAGTCGTTGTTTTTGTGGTTGGAGTAGCTGTTTTCGCGGCTGTTTTTGCGGGAACCTTCGTTTTCTTGTCAGCTTGTTTTACGGCACGAGGAGCGCGGGTGCTACGAGGGGTCGCAGGCTTCGTTACCGCTTTAGACGTTGACTTTTTCAATTTTGGTGGCGCACTGACCGCCAATCCCACCTCTGTACCTACCACTTGAATAGTGGTATCAATACTTTCAATCCCTGCGGGTCGATTCCCCGCCGCTCTGCGGCGTAAAATGCCAGGATG
>JACYMB010000155.1 GCA_015272205.1 Synechococcales cyanobacterium T60_A2020_003
GATTGACGATAAGGGACGGGTCATCGACTTTAGTGAGAAGCCGAAGGGCGCAGAGCTGAAAGCCATGGCCGTGGATACCACCGTCCTGGGACTCACCCCCGAACAAGCGGTGACCAAGCCCTATATTGCGTCGATGGGCATCTATGTGTTCAAGCGGCAGGTGCTGTTTGATCTCCTCAGAAATTCGCTCGATCGCACCGATTTCGGGAAAGAAATTATTCCTGCCTCTGCCAAGGATCTCAATGTCCAAGCCTATCTGTTCAATGGATATTGGGCAGATATTGGAACCATTGAAGCCTTCTATGACGCAAACTTGGCGCTAACCCAGCAACCCTGTCCACCTTTCAGCTTCTACGACGAAAGCGCACCAATTTACACTCGCGCCCGCTACCTGCCACCCACGAAGATGCTGGACTGCCAAGTTACAGAATCAATGATTGGTGATGGCTGTATCCTCAAAGACTGCCAAGTTCATCACTCCGTACTCGGTATTCGTACCCGAATCGAGTCGGGAGCCACGGTTCAGGATTCTCTGATTTTGGGAGCAGACTACTATCAGCGGGTTGCCGATCAGCAGGCTCGCTTAACTGGACAGCCGATGGATATCCCCATGGGAATTGGGCCAAATTCCACTATTCGCCGGGCGATCATCGATAAGAATGCCCGCATTGGTCGCGATGTGCAGATTACTAATAAGGATCAGGTTGAAGAGGCCGAAAAAGAGGATCTAGGGTTCTACATTCGCAATGGCATCGTGGTGATCCTGAAAGGTGCGACGATTCCAGACGGAACCATTATCTAGACCGTAAACTCTCGCTGGGGCTTCAGAACCAGGGTTTGTGCGGGAATTGCGATCGCCCAATCCGCAAAAACCGAACTGAAGCCTGTCTTAAAACTTGCTACCCTGAGACATAAAAAGACGCATTGCCCCTCTCCGCCAGGATGGGGGAGAGCCTTTAGCGAGGAGACGGATGAATGCCTTCTACTGACTTCAGAGATTATTACGCTGTTTTGGGTGTTTCACGATCTGCAAATTCCAACGACATTAAGCAGGCGTTTCGGAAGCTGGCACGAAAGTATCACCCCGATGTGAATCCGGGCGATGCCTCAGCAGAAGCTCGCTTTAAGGAAGTCAGCGAAGCCTACGAAGTGTTGTCCGATCCCGATAAGCGCAAGAAATACGACCAGTTCGGTCAATATTGGAAGCAGGCAGGCAGCACACCCTGGGGGGGAGGAGCACCCGTCGATTTTGGCGGATTTGACTTCAGCCAGTACGGCAGTTTTGACGATTTCATTAACGAACTGTTAGGGCGTTTCAGTTCACCCTCTGGGGGGACAAATCGATCCTACGGCTATCGTCCGCCCACGGGAGGAACAGGAGGCTTTGGCGGGTTCGGTGACGTTGGAGCCGATCCCAGTGCAGCCGGAGGAGACTTAGAAGCGACCCTTTCCCTCACGCTTTCTGAAGCCTTTCACGGTACGCAGAAACGTTTAGGGGTAGGCAAGGAAACGATTCAGGTTCGCATTCCGCCAGGGGCCAAACCTGGAAGCCGCATTCGCTTAAAAGGAAAAGGTCAAACCAATCCCTACAGCCAACGACGCGGCGATCTGTTTCTAAACGTAGCGATTCAGCCCCACGATTTTTTCCAGTTTGAAGGTGATAACTTGGTTTGTGAGATTCCTATCACCCCCGATGAGGCCGTCTTAGGGGCATCCATCGAGGTTCCGACCCCGGATGGGATGGTAACGGTAACAATTCCAGCAGGGATTCGCTCCGGTCAGTCGCTGCGGTTGCGGGGTAAAGGATGGAGTAATCCGAAGGGGGGACGCGGTGATCAGCTGGTGCGGGTCGTTATTGCACCACCGCGAGATTTGTCGGAGACTGAACGCAACTATTACGAAAAAATCCGTGCGGCTCGCACCACCGATCCAAGGAATGATCTGCGCTCAGTCACCCTATGATTCGCCCATTTAACTGGCGATCGCTCGGTGGAATAACGTTAGGCATCTTGGCACTGATTTCAGCGTACCGATACGTCAGTCGTCACTCCCAGCCCCCCGTCGAACCTCCGGCGATTATCCGGGATGGATTGCGGGTAGGGGTTATCCTGCCCATGACGGGTTCCTACTCTGTCGTGGGCAAGCCTTTGGCAACCGTATTCCCGCTTTTGATGCGAAAGGTGAATGCCTGCGGTGGGGTGAACGCCGCTCCGGTGATGTTTATCCTGAAGGATGATCGAAGTGATTCAACAGTGGCTTCTCGCGCCATGGTTGAACTCGCATTTGCCGATAATGTTCAGGCCCTAGTGGGGGGAATTACAAGTGCTGCCGCCTCTGAGATGGTCAAGAATCTTGAGCGGTTAGAAGTACCGATTGTGTCCCCCGCTAGTACCAGCATTGATATTCCGATCCAGGCTCGGAACTGGAAGTATGCAGGATTATACTGGGCACGCACTATACCCTCCGATGCAGACGAAGCCAAGGCTTTGGCAGATTTAGCGATCGCCCGTTCGATCACATCAATCGCCATTGTTGCCATTGACGACGAGTATGGACGCGCCTTCGCCAGAACCTTTACGTCAGCCTTTCAGAACCAGGGCGGCACGATCGCGACCGGAGACACTCCCATTTTCATGGATGGGCGATCGCCTACCCCTGAAGATCCGGCTCTTGCGGAGCGTTTGGCAGAGGCCGATGCCGTACTCATAATTGCCTATCCCGACTCCGGGGGACCATGGCTCCGAGAGGCTCTGGCAAAAAAACTGCTGGGCGATCGCCAACTGCTGCTCACCTCTAGTGTCTACACGCCTCGTTTTCTAGAGGCCATCGGCTCAAGTGCTGAAAACAACACTCTGCTTCAGGGAGCGCTAGGGTTGACCCCAGGGACGAACAGCAGTGCCTATCTCCCGCTGAAAACGTTGTGGGAAGGTCAGGAAGGTTATGCTCCTCCCGCCTTTGCGGCTCAAACGTGGGACGCCGCCGCACTGGTGCTGTTGGCTGCCGAGGCTTCGGGACAGAATAGCAGTCAGGGCATTGCGAAGGAACTGCGACGAGTTGCAAATCCACCAGGAATTGAGGTGTCCGATATTTGCCGAGGCTTGGAGTTGGTGCGCCGAGGCGAGGATATCAACTATCAGGGCGCAAGCGGATCGGTCGATTTGGACGCGAACGGCAATGTGACGGGGCAGTACGACGTGTGGACGGTGGACGACCAAGGGCGATTTGATGTGCTGTATTCGCTCAAATAGGAGCAGAAAGACGTCATAAGTAGGCTTTTGCAGCATTGGCCACCGCGTCCATATCGTCTGAAGTCAGCGCTTTCAGCGTGGCCTGGGCATCTGCGTCATCAAAACGGCTCAGAGCTTGGGCGACCCGATAGCGAACTTGCCAATCTTCATCGGACGCAAAGGGAATCAGGAGGGGCACGGCACGGCGATCGCCCAATTCCCCCAGGGAGCCGATGGCGGCGGTTTTAATCAGTTCATTGTCTGATTGCAACGCATCCTCTAGCATGCCAAACGGTCGCGTGTCTCCCAATTCACCCAGGGCGGCAATAATGCTGAATTTTACCAGCCATTCTGTTGTGGTGTCGTAGAGAGACTGAAGCTGATCAAATGCCTCCGTTAGCTTCAAGGCACCAATAGCGTCGGCAGCGGCAGCCTGCACATCCGGTTCCGGATCCGCGATGCCGTTGAGCAACAGCGGCAACACTTTTGCTCGATCTTGTTCGCCCAAGCTGGCCATCTGGCTCACTGCTGCATAGCGGACTCGTACGTTTGAATCTGAGATAACGGCTTGCATCATCTCAAAGGCGATCGCCGGATCCAGTTGACGCATTTGATTTACGGCGGTGATGCGATCGCCAAAATCCTCAGAATTTAAAAGCGTTTGAATCGATTCAGGAGTAACGGTCATAAATAAATTAGGAATTAGGGCTTATTAACGTTTTAAATGCATGGAAATGGTTAAATGCATGGAAATGGGGCGATCGCCATTTGTCATCGCCCCAAAATAAAAAAACTAGTCGTCACCCATACCGTTGTCGTGAGTTGCCATATAGCGCACAATGTCGCCCCGTGTGAGAATCCCTACAATTTTGCCATCAGCATCCAGCACTGGAAGACGGCGCACATGGCGATCGTGCATGATTTGGGCAGCTTTGCGGAGCGGCATATCAGACGATACTTTCACCACGTCTTTACTCATGACTTCAGCCACTGTTTGCCCCAAGGCTTTGTGCAATTCCCGTTCGTAGCGGCTTGGGTTTTCTAAGTAAATGACGCTATCCAGCACCATGATGTAGGCCGGGGGCGTCACCCCGGTTTCTTGCCACATCAAATCGCTTTCGGAAATTACCCCGACCAAATCGCCGTCAGCATTGGTGACGGGAAGGCCGCTAATGCGGTGCTCTGCGAGAAGACGAATCGCCTCGTTTAAGGGTGCATCATCCTGCACCGTTACGGGGTTCAACGTCATAACATCAGCCACAGTGGTGGACATAGGACGATATCAACATTTCTTGAAAATCTCTCTAAGCCATTATCGGGGACGGACGGGGCTTCTCCTGAGAGAGCGTTACAGGTCGTTACAATGCCAGGGATCACCGCATTTGGCAATAGCGGACGAGGAGATCGGCACAACGGGCGATCGCCCCTAGATGGGCAATCTCGTACCCGTGGGTGTTTTGGGTGGGAAAGCTGAGGCAGGCGGCACGCCCCACATGCCCGTTTTTCATGGCGATCGAGGCATCGCTGCCAAATCCGCTCAAATTGGCGCGTTGTAGGGGAATTTTCGCCTGATCCGCAGCCGTCTGAAGCTGGTGGTTCAGGTCGTCATCGTAAATGCCGTAGCCATCCTGGGAAAGAATCACGGGTCTGTCGCCATCCTGAATGGGATATTCCAGCGACAGCGGACAAATTTCCAGGGCGATCAACGCTTCTAGCGGGTTTGCCCCAAGGAGCGATCGCCATGCAAATCCCGACTCTAGTTCCGAATCCGGTACGCCGAGCGTGCGTGCCTTGGTATTGAGGACTCGCTGCATCAGCGAATGGGTGAAATGTTGGGTAAAGTACAGGGCACCGATCGCCCCGACTTCCTCTTTGGCAGAGGCCACTAGATACACGTCTGTAGGTGGGTTGGTGAGGTGTTCCGCAACGTCCAGCAAAATTGCGATAGAAGCTTTGTTATCCAGGGTGTAACTGGCGATATAGTCCTGCATCCGAAACGGCAGTTTGCGGTGTTTGCCAATCACCATGCGGGTTCCGGGACGAATTCCCGCTTCTCGTAACTCGTCTGAACTGCGCTTGGTTTCGATCCAGGCGTCTTCCCATTTCACCACGGCTGTATCCTGCTGAGCCTTCTGAGGTGACTCATGGGACACATGGCGCGACCCAAAGGAGAGAATGCCGCTCACGGTTTGGCGATCGCCCAGCAGATCCACTACCCCCTCGCCATACACCCACGGAAACGCACCGCCCAGCTTCCGCACTTCGACCTTGCCATCTTCGCGCACGGTTTTCACGATGCCGCCGATTTCGTCTTTGTGGGCCGTGATGGCGACCGCCCGCTGGGAATTTTGCCCCGCAATTTTGGCGATCACGTTCCCTGCTTCGTCCTGCCAGGTGTCTAGCCCTAGGGCAGCAAAGCGATCCAGTAACACCTGATCAATTTCGGCCTCGGCACCACTGGGGGAATGGCACAACACGAGGTCTTGAATGGTAGCAAACAGGCGATCGAATCGGGAAACAGACATAGGATCGAAATTTAACGAGAGGATTGAAGCTGGGCAATCGCCTGGGCAATCGCATCCATCAACGGGCGATCGCGTTCTAGATCGAATGCCGGGGCATTACGCCGATCGTAAAACCAGACGGAGCCTTGGCGGAACTCGTCTGGCTCATCGGCATAGCGGGGAAATAGGTGGGCATGGAGGGCAGGCTCCAGATTTCCGAGGATTTCGTAGTTAATCCGGCTTGCCCCCGTAACCTGAAGCAGTGCATCTCCGGCGATCGCCATATCGTTCAAAAATAGGCGTCGGGCATCAGACGCAAGCGAATTCAGATCTGGTACGACTGGATCGGGCAACAGCAAACAGTAGCCCCGCAAAACCTGCACATCCCCTAGCACCAACCAACCCGCAGGCATGGGACAGATCACGGTGGGATTCTGTCCTACCCGTGCTGCCTCTACCCGGTGGTGAATTAAAGTGGTCAATTAGACTTCGCCCTTCACATGGCGGACTTCGACCACCGTATGGACGTTACCTCTAGGGGCAAAATCGCCCTTGATCGTCACTTCTAGCGGATCGCACGCCGCCACAAAATCGTCCAGAATTTGATTCACCGATTCCTCATGGGAAATGTAGCGATCGCGATAACTATTGATGTAAAGCTTAATCGCTTTCAGTTCAACCACCCGTTCATCTGGGATATAGTCGATCAAAATGGTTGCGAAGTCGGGATATCCCGAAAAGGGGCACTTACAGGTAAATTCCGGCAAGGAAATATGGATATTAAACTTGCGTCCCGGTCGGGGATTGGGGAACGTAATCAGTTCACCTTCAGCAATATTGCGCTCGCCGTATTTCATTTCTGGAACGGCTGTGAGTTGGCTGGTTTCGTTAAGCATGTTGCAAATCTGTAGCAATGAATTGACAAATGCAGATGAATTGTTAAAATTCACCTACCTCTCAGTATTAAAGCGACGTATGGCATATTTAGGGTTGCATGTGCTAATTTTCAGCGCGTGTTCCTTATATTTAGTTAAGCTACCGACAAAATTTTTAGGAACCTCCCTGACGAATGGCACCCAAACCAAACTCTGACGCAGCAAACTATAACGGCTCGAACGGGAAAACCGCCGCATCCAACACCGCGACACAAACCCCCTACGCGCCATCTGTCCCTATTCCAGTCTATCGAGAATTGGCTGCAGAATTGCAAGCTACGAAAGCGATGCTGGAGTCTCTGAACGCCCAAAAT
>JACYMB010000156.1 GCA_015272205.1 Synechococcales cyanobacterium T60_A2020_003
CTTTGACGGTCGCCATTGTTTGAATCGCAAGGTCACTATAAAGAACTGACGCGCCGGGTTTGCCGCTCAACTCC
The DNA here is from genome assembly GCA_015272205.1 of Synechococcales cyanobacterium T60_A2020_003. Classification (NCBI taxonomy): domain Bacteria; kingdom Bacillati; phylum Cyanobacteriota; class Cyanophyceae; order Synechococcales; species Synechococcales cyanobacterium T60_A2020_003. The sequence continues at coordinate 75 of JACYMB010000156.1, forward strand.
TCGACCACCCACTGCCCCAGCACAGATTCTTCGATCCAGAAGGTGAGGCTTCCCCTAGCCTTCAATCCAGCGTTATACTCTGACCAGTTGCGGATGCGGTATTGAGGTTTCATGGCAGGTTTTATGTGTGATAACTGAAATTTACCATGCCTCTCCTGCCCGCAACCCCTCTTTCATGCAACAACGCCCAACTTGACTATCACCATTCAAGGTTACATACAAATAACGCCCCTCTACGGGATCGATCACCACATGACGGGGTGCATTTCCTACGCCCTGGATGTACTCCACTGAAAAATCGTTTAGGGATACTTTTGCTAAATCTTGAGATCCCATGATGGCCACATAGACCACCTGAGAGGATGGATCTACGACGATGCCGCGTGGATAGGCCCCTAACGGAATCCGCTGAATTTCGCGATCGCTAGCCGTTTCGATCACGCTCAAGTCATAACTACACCAATTGCTGACGAGGACGTAGCGATCGTCGGGGGATGCGGCAAGAAATTTGGGAACGGCTCCTACTTGGATAACTTTCTCAATGGCGAAGGTATCGGTGTTGATGCGGTACACGTAACTGTGGTCATAGTTATTGCTGGGGCTGCATACGTCATCTCCTGGCCGATTAAACCCTACCCCATACATTTGGTAGTTGCTCACCCAAGCCCATTTCCCATCATGGGAAAAGGTGGCTTCGACGGGTGCGCCGCGATAGCTGCCTTGATAGTTGCTGTAGCCATAGTCGGCTAGATTGACTTGATCGTCTAGGGTGCGGATGAGTTGATATTCGGTGTTGTAGATGCCGATGGTATGGCTATACATCATATTTTGGGCGAAGAATAGACCGTTGCCTGAGTACACTACTGATTTAGGCGAAAGTCCTCCGGTAATGGTCTTTTTTAGGGAGACCCCTTCTCTGGTTTGCCGTAGGTTGGCTTCGGCATAGGCGAGATATGTCGTGTATTCTTCAATTTTGGTTTGGGCTTCAACGTAGCGCTCTTCTTCGGGAGTAATCGATTTGAGGTGGGCGATCGCCTGTTTCCACTGATCGATGACCTGTCGCCAATCTTGAGCTGAGTTTGCCGTTTGGACGTTGGTGGCTGCGGTCATTGCATCGTTGACGGCTAATCGAAACTGATCTTCGGGAATGATGGACTGTTCATCTCCACCTGGAATTTTGGTTAGGGCGTAGGTGAAGTTCCGCTCGTATTCGGGAATTTTTTGTTGGGCTTGGGCATAGTGGGGATCGTTTTCTCCGATTACTGCTAATAAATCCAGGGACTGTTTCCACTGATAGGCAACTTTTTTCCAATCTTCGACGGTGTGGGTTTGAGACAATAGTTGATCTGCCTGGTTTGCATGGTTGATTGCATTGATCCAAAGGGGAGGATTTTCGGCATTGGCTTGGGCGTAGCTCAGGTTGGTGCGATACTGTTCTAGCTTGACTTGGGCTGATTCGTAGTTGGGGTTGTTTTTGGGAACTCGCTCTAAACTGGCGATCGCCCCTTGCCAGTGATCGGCAACGATTTGCCATTCCTCGCTAAATCGTGCGGTTTGGGCACCGATGGCGGCCTGCTGAGCCTGCCTCAGTCCTTGATTCCAATCGTCAACTGTCGTGGCATGTCCGCTGATTCGTGAATGCCATGCTGAGGTTTGCTCTCCCCACCATGCGCCCAAGGGATGACGGTATACGTGGATAGAGATTAGTCCTACGGAAATGAATAGACTGACTAGCCCATAGCTCGCATTTCTTTTTCGATACCACGGTGATTTGGGGTCATCAGACGAGTGATGCATAGGTTCGGAAGGCTTGAGGGTGATGCTGCTATTGCTGACCTTTACCGTTAAGTCGAAAATGGTTTAATGTCTGCTTCTTTACTCTGTAAAAGTGGAGACTGTTTCGGCTATTGTCGGCAATACCCAAATGATAATGGCAATGATTTTGAGTGGATCATTTGGGATGGAATGTTGGTCAGTTAGCCCCAAAAGCTGTTCTGGATTAGAAGCATGCGATCGCACGATTATCTGGCTAGATTCCTTCTTGACTAACTGTGGGATACGCAAATAATCAAACTTCTCTAATCTTTGCCAGGAAACGATTTTAGAAGTTACGGATTTTTCCTGGACTAAATTTGGACTAAATTTTCAGGAGCATTTTCAGCTCAAAACCCCTAATAAAGTAGTTCATGTGTTCTGTTTAAGCAACGCCAACCGCCCCAGCTTTACACGCATTCCACCCCAACGGAAC
>JACYMB010000157.1 GCA_015272205.1 Synechococcales cyanobacterium T60_A2020_003
AGAGGCTGAACTGGCGCAACACAAACCCGATATCACCGTGATTGCCGTTCCTGGCCTACATGGCGATCCTGAAGAAGATGGCATCAGTAGTGAAGCCTTTATCGTTCTCCATCTGGCGAAAAAGCTGGTTCTCGTGGGTGGATCTCAATATTCGGGTGAGATAAAGAAAGCGGTATTCTCTACTCTCAACTACTTCATGCCGGATCGTGATGTTCTGCCGATGCATGGTGCGGCTAATGTGGGAGAAGATGGACATACGGCTTTGTTTTTTGGGCTGTCCGGGACTGGAAAAACGACGCTTTCCGCTGATCCCAGTCGTCGGCTTATTGGTGACGATGAGCATGGATGGTCGGTAGATGGACTCTTTAGCTTTGAAGGAGGATGTTACGCGAAAACGATCCGTCTATCCGCTGACCATGAACCGCAAGTTTGGAGTGCAATTCGGTTTGGCTCCCTGTTGGAAAACGTTGTGCTTGACCCTGTGACCCGTGTTCCCGATTATGACGATGATACGCTGACTGAAAATACCCGTGTCGCCTATCCCGTAGACTATATTCCAAACTGCGTTGTGTCAGGACAAGGTGGGCATCCCCATACCATCTTTTTCTTGACCGCTGATGCCTTTGGGGTGTTGCCTCCGATCGCCCGTCTCACCCGAGAACAGGCAATGTATCACTTCCTTTCTGGCTACACCAGCAAGCTGGCGGGTACCGAAAGAGGCATTACAACTCCCCAAGTTACCTTCTCTGCCTGTTTTGGTCAGTGTTTCTTCCCGATGTCTCCCATTGTGTACGCTCAAATGTTGGGCGATCGCCTAACTCAGCATCCTGAAGCTCACGTATACCTGGTGAATACGGGCTGGACGGGTGGAGTCTACGACATTGGTCAACGATTGTCGATCGCCCATACTCGTCGTATGGTATCCGCTGCTCTTAACGGAGAACTCGATACCGTCAACTATGTCCCCCACCCCATTTTTAAGGTACTCGTACCGGATGCTGTGCCGGGAGTACCTAGCGAGGTGCTCAATCCCCACCGTACGTGGGACGACCTCAACGCCTACAACGCGCAAGCCCAAGAGCTAGCTCGTCGGTTTATGCAGAACTTTGCTCAGTTTCAGGATCTCCCGGCGGCGATCGCGGCGGCGGCTCCTGATCCGATGCAGGTTGTGACCGATTAGACAGTCAGATAGGTGTCTCTTGCCAACGCTCATAGGGCTTCCATCCCGTAGAGCATCCATTTACTCAGCAGTCTTTTAATGACGAAGGAGATTAAGACTTATGATATCTGCCAATCGCTCCGACCGTAGCTTTATGCCCGATCGCCACGAGGATAAAGAGAATGCGTTTGTCCTGTGGTTTGAAGAAATTGGAATTGATGATATCCCGATCGTGGGGGGGAAAAATGCATCGTTGGGTGAAATGATTCAACAACTGACCTCAAAAGGGGTTAGCGTTCCCACCGGATTTGCAACCACTGCCTATGCGTTCCGCTACTTCCTCGAAAAGGCGGGTCTAGAAGCAAAACTCCGTAAGCTCTTTGCTGGACTGGATCTAGATGATGTCACCGATCTGCGCGAACGGGGCAAACAGGCGCGGGCTATGGTGATGAATACGCCGTTCCCACCCGAACTCGAAGCCGCGATCAGTGCAGCCTATTTGCGGCTATGTGAGCGGTATGATGCTGGTGCAGAAGGGTGCGATCGCCTGGAAGGAGAAGAGGCTGAGGAGTGCCGCAAATATACTAGCGATCTAGACGTTGCTGTTCGCTCCTCCGCGACCGCAGAAGACTTGCCTGACGCCAGTTTTGCTGGACAACAGGAAACCTACCTCAACGTCCACGGTGTCCGAAACGTCGTTGATGCGTGCCATAAGTGTTTCTCCTCCCTCTTCACCGATCGGGCGATTTCCTATCGCCACCAGTACGCCGAACGCCTCGAAGACTTTGACGAGTTCAGCGTCGCCCTCTCTGTCGGTGTGCAAAAGATGGTGCGGTCTGACCTGGCAACCTCTGGTGTCATGTTCTCAATTGACACTGAAACCGGATTCCGGAATGCGGCTCTGATTACGGCAGCCTACGGATTGGGTGAAAACGTTGTGCAGGGTGCTGTTAACCCCGATGAGTACTTTGTCTTTAAGCCCACCCTCAAAGACGGTAAGCGCCCCATCCTTGAAAAGCGGTTGGGCAGCAAAGAGATCAAGATGATCTACGATGTCGGCGGTTCTAAAGAGACAAAGAACGTCCCTGTTCCCGTTCCCGATCGCGGCAAGTTCTGCATTACCGATGATGAAATCCTGAAACTGGCGGAGTGGGCTTGCATTATCGAAGATCACTACAGCACCAAACGGGGCAAAGATACCCCGATGGATATTGAGTGGGCCAAAGATGGACTTTCAGGTGAACTCTTTATCGTGCAGGCTCGTCCGGAAACGGTGCAGTCTCAGAAGAATGGCAATGTCCTGAAAAGTTACCGCCTGAAAGGAACGGGCGATGTCCTGACAACAGGACGGGCTGTAGGTGAAATGATTGGACAAGGCACGGCGCGGGTGATCATGGATGTTCATCGCATTGCCGAATTCCAAGAGGGTGAGGTGCTGGTCACAAACAAGACCGACCCGGATTGGGAACCGATCATGAAGAAGTCCAGCGCGATTATCACCAACCAAGGGGGACGTACCTGCCACGCCGCAATCATTGCACGTGAAATGGGGATTCCGGCGATCGTGGGTTGCGGAGACGCAACCGAACTCTTGAAGACTGGCCAAGAGGTTACGGTGTCCTGTGCTGAGGGTGAAGAAGGCAGAGTCTATGCCGGACTGGTTCCCTTTGAAGTAGAAGAGACTCCGCTCGATAACCTACCGCGCACCCGCACCAAGATCTTGATGAACGTGGGCAACCCTGAAGAGGCCTTTGGTCTATCCTCTGTACCGTGCGACGGTGTGGGTCTGGCTCGCCTAGAGTTCATCATTGCCAACCATATTAAGGCACACCCCTTAGCCCTACTCAACTTCGATACCCTCGAAGATAAGGCCGCGAAGTGGGAAATCTCGCAACTGACGGCTCAGTACGAGAATAAAGCGGATTTCTTTATCGACAAACTGGCGCACGGGGTTGGCATGATCGCGGCGGCCTTCTATCCGAATCCGGTGGTCGTGCGGATGTCTGACTTCAAGAGCAACGAGTATGCAAACCTGCTCGGTGGTCGCGAGTTTGAACCCAATGAAGAAAACCCGATGATCGGTTGGCGGGGTGCCTCGCGCTACTACGATCCGAAGTACACCGAAGCTTACGGCTTAGAGTGCAAAGCCCTGAAGCGGGTTCGGGATGATATGGGGCTTACCAATGTGATTCCGATGATTCCCTTCTGCCGGACTCCTGATGAGGGGCGTAGGGTTCTAGAGGTCATGGAAAGCTACGGATTAAAGCGGGGTGAAAACGGTCTCCAAGTCTACGTCATGTGCGAAATTCCCAGCAACGTGATCTTGGCAGACGAGTTTAGTGAAGTCTTTGATGGCTTCTCGATTGGCTCCAATGATTTGACCCAGTTGACCCTTGGTTTGGATCGTGACTCGTCCTTAGTAGCTCACATTTTTGATGAACGCAACAAGGGCGTGAAGCAAATGGTACAGATGGTGATTGAAAAGGCGAAGGCCAACAATCGCAAGATCGGGATCTGCGGTCAAGCCCCCAGTGACTATCCTGAATTTGCCGAATTCCTGGTAGAACTTGGCATTGACTCGATCAGCCTCAACCCTGATTCTGTGCTGAAAACCCTGCTGAAGATTGCGGAAACGGAAGAGCGTCTTGGGCGTTAACATCGCTAAGCGAATCTAGACTCGTTGCCCCTCGTTGCCTCGTGCGATGGGGGGCAATGTTTTGGTGATAGGAGGCGATCGCCTACGCTCATCCCAACAACAGACAATCCACCGCACCGCGTGTTAACGTTTGGGAAGTTGTGCATCTCATTAGTCTACAGAATTGGAACTATCCCAATAGGAACGTTGTGATGCCATTATTCCAGTTGTCTTTCCGAAACAATATCGGCGTTGTTGCATGAAAGAGGGGTTGCGGGCGGGAGAGGCATGGTAAATTTCAGTTATCACACATAAAACCTGCCATGAAA
>JACYMB010000158.1 GCA_015272205.1 Synechococcales cyanobacterium T60_A2020_003
GTAGCTAAAATGTCTATTCTCATCCTCTATTTATTCTCATCCTCTATTTTCGAGGCTTAGGATACGGCCTGTATCCTGTCGCGATCGCTGATGCTCCTGATTCATCTCACGCTCACGTCACATCTGTGTTGAACTCTCGTGCTTAAACAGTCTGGAACGGAATTGAAGCGTTCCCAGTATCGACTTTTGGGATTAGTCGATCAGGGACAATTTGGTCGGGTCTATTGCGCCGTTCATCGCAAAACAGGGCGACTCGTCGCGCTGAAGAACTTAGAACAAGAATGGTTCTCGACCCACAAATTTCTGCGCGAACTCCGATTTCTGCTGACTCTACAGCATGAAAATATCGTGATGTGTAAGGCTCTAGAGCATACGCCCACAGGACGATACCTCGTCATGGATTACTGCGCGGGGGGAACACTCCGTAACCTGATGGCGGATGATGTCCATTTGCGGATGACGCAGCGCATGCAGTTGATAGTTGATATTCTGGCGGGGTTAGCCCATGCCCACAGTAAAGGCATCGTGCATTGTGATATCAAGCCAGAAAATATTCTGCTGGATTTGCGGCCTGATGGATGGACCGCACGAATCTCGGATTTTGGGGTGGCGCGTTTGAGTCAAGAGATATCAGCCCATTTTTCGGGTAATACCGGATCGCCCGCGTACATGGCTCCAGAACGATTCTATGGGCAGTACTCGATTGCATCCGATATCTATGCGGTGGGTATTTTACTGTTTGAGTTACTGGCGGGCTATCGTCCCTTTTCAGGAACGCCAGGGGATTTAATGAACGCCCATTTGAATAATCCCGTTGTGTTTCCAGCCACTATTCCAGAGGAATGTAAACCGATTATTCAAACAGCGCTGCAAAAGCTGCCTGCCCGACGGTACCGTTCTGTTCAAGAGATGCGGGCGGAATTGTTACCGTTCACCGAGATGGACTATTGGATATCTCTGCAGGGGAAGCTTGATCCGCTGCTGAAGCCCTTGCATACGGTTGCCCCCAGTGAGTTGCGATCGCAGTATCAGGTTGTGATCACGAGTCCCGTTTCCGCATTAGTGACCTACCAAGAAAAATCAGACGTGCTGCGTCTCCACACCCCAGAGCAAGCGGGCGATCGCATTGGTCGTATTGCAGGCAGCAGCATGGATGTCCTGTGTCATCCAGAACAGGTTAGTCAGGAAAGCAGCAAATCCTGGATTTCTTACCAACTGCCGGAGCCGATTCAGCAAGCGTGGCTGTGTCCCCAGGGTAAGGTGGTGATGGGACACCGGGGACTCTACTTTTGGCCGATCGTCCGTCCTAGTTCAGTGCCCCAGAAAATTGCAGCGCTCAATCAACCGTTTTTAGCAACTGTAGAACGCCATGGACGTTGGGCGGCGATCGCCACGCTGCCGTCTGCCTTGGCTGAAAGCGAGCTATGGTTTTTGCCGATTCCTCAGTCATCGGCTCAGTGGTCACTCCATACGGCACCCATCGCGATTCCCAAAGCAGGTCAATCTTACCTTCCCAGCCAACTGATTGCGTTGGATTCCAGACATGTGGTGCTGATCTCGCGCGTGATTCCAAAAACCGTTCCCATGACCAATGGCAACGTTAGCAAAGAGCGTCATGGAATCTTGGTTGAGGTCTTTACCCGTCGGGGAAACCGCGCCGGGACAATGCTCCTGCCTGTGTTAACGCGACCCATGATTCCGACTCCAAAGCCCTATCAGCTTATAGCCGTCGATGAACAAAATCCGGATTGCTTGGTCGTCATCGAACTGAAGCCCTATCGCCTCTCCCGCTACGGATTGGGCATCGAAGCAGCCCATCTCGCGGCGACCAGTTGGGGATTTATCGCTGCGAGTCGCTTGGGTGAATTAGTGTTCATCAATACCTATGGTGAGGTGCTAGGGCGGGTGAATAGCCCCGAACCGATTACGGCGATGGCAACCCTAGACGATTATCAATTGTGGATTTCCACCTGGAAGGGCGATCGCGGTCATGTATACCAGATCAATGTAAAAGCGTTAGAGCTAGAGATGCTGTTCTAATACCAGTTCTCAGTTTTGAGGTTTAAGTTTTGAGTTACGAAAGCCGTCTCATACCTTAGGTTACGCGTTGGCATCTGTAGCCCAATTTAGGAGAAACGGTATAAGGCACTATGAACGTCTGAACCGTCCTCGCAGCCGCTCCACGAGTAGATCAAATTCCGGTAATCCAAGCCGACTGGCAATCAAGGCAAAGACGCCGAGGGCAATACCTCCCCCTAGCGCTAGTTCAATTAATTGAGCCAGTAAGCCTTCCAGGGGGAGCGATCGCTCCAGCAATGTCAACACGCCCCATCCCGATAGACCAGCGGCCACACTAGCCCCGGTCAATTGCACAAAGGGAACCAGCCACTCCCGCCACGGCAACCCCTGCAAACGCCGATCCAAAATCCACAGAAAGGCCAGCATTGACGTGATATTCACCCCAACCGTCGCTAGCACCAATCCGCCAACGCCAAAGGGTTTAATCAGCAAAAAGTCGAGGAGCGCATTCAGAAAAATATTGAACACACTCACCCGGAAGGGGGTGTCCGCATCCCCTAGGGCATAAAACACCCGCACAAGTACATCGCGACCTAGGTAGAAAAACATCCCCAAGCCGTAGACAAATAGCACATAGGACACGAGTACCGATGCCTCTTGGTCAAAGGCAAACCGCTCGTAAATGACCTGCACAATCGGAAACGCCAACGCCATAATGATCGCGCCCAGGGGCAGCATAGTGAGCGCTGTCAGTACTAAACCTTGGCGAATCCGCTGCTTGAGTTCTCCCCACTGACTTGGCTCGGCCAGCCGGGAGAAGACAGGCAACAGCGGCACCAGGATGACGTTGGAAATGATGCCGAGGGGCGTTTGAACTAATAAATTGGCATAGCCAAGTGCCGCCGCCGCTTGAGGAATATAGGACGCAAAGAACAAATCGGTGTAGACGTTAATCTGCATCATGCCGGACGAGAAGGTAGCCGGAGCCAAAATCCGCATCACCTCCTGAACGCCCGACTGCCCAAAGTCGAATCTCAGGCGCAAGCGTCCTAACCCCGATCGCCACTGGGTAGGCACCTGTACTAACCATTGCAGCGCAGCCCCCGCCAAGGTAGACCAGGCTAATACCATTCCCCCAACGTAGGCATACTGAGGGTCAGTAATCGCTGTTCCCAAATGGGCAACCAAAATGCCTAAACCCACGAGCACCGAAACACTGGAAAATAGGGGACTAACCGATGGAAGCCAGTACTGATCCGCAGCATTCAGAGTTCCAAAGCCAATCCCAATCAACCCCGCTAGTAACGCCATCGGTGCCATAATTCGAAGTTGCTGAACGGCGATCGCCCGAATTTCCAGACCCTCTGGGGTTTGATTCAAACCGGGAGCCACTACACTCATTAGTGGATCGGCATACAGGACGATCAGAACGCTAACCAGCAGCAGCACACCGCCGACGAGGGTGGTAATCGTTTCCACCAGCGGCGCAATTTCCTCTTGCTTTCGCTTAGCAACGACACTGACGATCGCGCTATGAAAGGGGCCATTGATCCCCCCAAGCAAGACCAGCAGAAATCCAGGGATGACGTAGGCATAGTTATAGGCATCCACGGCAGGACCTACGCCAAAGGCAGCGGCGATCGCCTGTTGACGCACCAGCCCGAAAATTTTACTAATCAGGGTTGCTGCCGCGACAATGCTGGCAATTCGGGCTAAGGAACGGGATGACTTTTTAGGCTCAGTAGACTCAGACAAAGCAACCTCGAAATCAGCTTCCATCCATTAAACCCTGAATAGGTGACGGGAGGTTGGCTAGAAGGATGAAATTGCGGATAGACAAAAGAAAAAGGGATCCAGCCTACCGCTGAATCCCCCCTCAAAGTTTGGCATTGCCGCCCCTCAAGGTTACTCACTCACTCACTCAACTCACATACGAACAATTGA
>JACYMB010000159.1 GCA_015272205.1 Synechococcales cyanobacterium T60_A2020_003
TTGAGGTTTCATGGCAGGTTTTATATGTGATAACTGAAATTTACCATGCCTCTCCTGCCCGCAACCCCTCTTTCATGCAACAACGCCGTTTTGAGCTGCTAGTTCGCTGCTACATCGGCGATCGCCCCCCAATCGAGGCCGACGCAGAAAATAGATCACGAGTCCTAAAAACGGCAGTAACCGAGTCAGCCAAAGCATCGAGGGACTGTGCCACTGGCGGCGTGCCATATCATCCTTAACCAACCAGGACTGAAACCCCCAGAAGACCAACAGATCGATAAAGAACGAGTAGGCAAGGCGATCGCTCTTTACCAGATCCACCAAAGCGATCCATCGAGCCAAAAGATCCCCAAATTCAGGACGGGCGATCGCACCCCACACGCAGGACGCTCCAAACACACCCAGCAATAGCCACGGCCATACCCGACTTTCGCCCACCGTTTCGAAGCGAGTCAAGGGCAATGGGGGAGGGATAGGATTAGGACGACGGATGGCTAACCAGGGCAGATAAAACACGTTCGTTAAAAACGCGGTTCCCACTAGAAATGGAACGATGGGGACTCGTTGCTGGCGACCATCAATGGCAAAGCCCCAAAATAACAGTCCCCATGCCACCACGATATTGAATAGGGCTTCCAAGGCTGGATGCATCACAGGCGCAATCTGCGGAAAGAGCATTGGCATCACAAACCAAAAGTTCAGGCTCAGATCCATGGCCATCTGTAAGGTTTCGGGTCGCGTATGCAACAACGACTCTCCGGGCGGCCATTCACTCAGCAACAAATAGCCCACATACACGACCCATGAACCCCATAGGAACGCTTTCGCCCCCCAGTTCGTTGCAGGGATTGCGGTTGTTGAAATTTTCGACTCTGGCGCGGTCTGCGGCTGCATCGTGACTCCTACTAAACAGCGTTATACGCTAAACCCTCTATTAGGAAAGGTTTAGAGCACTCCCCCAATGTCATCAAGGTTATAACTCCGCTGGCTCAATTCCCAGTTCTCGCAGTTTCGCAAAGGCGCGATCGCGTTCCTGCTGAGCTTGGTCACGTTCCTGGCGAACCTGGTCGCGTTCCTGGCGAACCTGATCCCGCTCCTCGAAAATTTCATCGGGATCTTTGAATGGCTCCCCGTTGGGATGGAAAACGGCCAATCCGTCGTTAAACATTTCAAACCGAATCCCTAATGTTGGTGAAGTCCAGGGAAAGTTTAGAGCCGTGATTGGCGAAAACTCATGCTCCAAATCCGGTCGCACCATCCCCCAAAAGTCGTGAGAGTCGGGATCATAGAAAAACATTTCCAGAACCCCATATTCCCGATAGAACACCTGCTTATTCAGCATTTCCCGTGCGCTATTACTGGGCGACAAAATTTCAAAGACCACTTGGGGCGCAATGTTGTCTTCTTCCCATTGCTTATAGCTACCGCGATCGCCCTCTGGACGCCCAAAGACCACCATCACATCTGGAGCTTGGGCCGGGGCAGGAGGCACGGTCACCTGTTGCGGATACCACAGTAAATCTCCAGCTACGAAAACGGCTTGTCCCTTAAACAGATGCTTGAGATTCGCCACCAGACGCACAATCCAGCGATATTGAATGGTATTGTCAGCCATCGGTTTACCGTCGGAGTCCGGATATAAATACTGGGGTTCGATGGGTGTTTGAACCATAGACCATCCCTTGGGAGTCCCTCTTGGAATAGCTTTATTGTAGTCTCAGTGCTAGGGTACTTAGGTAAACCCTAAGCAGCGCCTGGGTTATATCGATTTTTGCTTCAGCCGTTGATCCCTTTGCGCTCACCACCGCCAGATCATCAGCAGTTGTACGAAAAATGAAAATCGGGATCCCCCTAGTGGAGTACCCCGATCTCTGAATCAAATCCTTGCTAGAACGGTGATCAAACGCTTAGGCAGCCTGGAGACCGTAAGCCGACATCCGCATGATGTCGCGGGTTGTAAACCCAATGTTGCTGAGCGCTTCACCGTAGCTGATCATGAAGTCTTCTACAAGTGCTTCTTTCTCCATCGCTAGGGCACGGGCATCATCTTCAACTTGGTTCAGCATTCGCCAAACTAAGGGCAGATTTTGACGGTTCGCGGCTTCTAGCTCCTCTTTAGAGGCTTCAAAATTAGCCTTCAGCCATTCTTCGCCAAAGTTGAGGTGAAGGTATTCGTCCTTAACGACCCCTTCCGTAATCTTGCGAGCAAAATCGTCCGCAACGGGAATATAAATGTTGTAAGCGGCGATCGCAAAACACTCAATAATGAGCGACTGGATGAGCAGACAGGTGACAATGCGTCCTTCCGCCGCTGCGTCCTGAAAGTTGCGGTGCAGATCCGCGAAGAACTCCCGCGCAAAGTCCATATCCGGCGTAACGTCTAGGTTACGTCCGCAGGCTTGAAACCCTTTCATGTGGCGGCCTTCCATTTTGGATAGCTTAATCAGCTCTTCCGCCTGGTCTGGAATAAGGGTCGCAAGGGCTTTGTAATTTTCAACGGCCTCGTTCTCACCTTCAATCACGATGGCGTTAATCCGACTGTAAGCGTCTTTGTAAGCCTCACTCTGGAAATCAAGATCTGGACTTAGCTCAAGTTGCGGCATAGTAACGTTTATCTCCTCGTTCAGTGGTGTCAGCTTTTAGCCGACCGTCAGCTCTTATCAAATTTTCTGAGCCAGTAGTTTAAAACTTAATCTAAATTTTATGCTCATTAGAGTACACCCTACAGTGACCCCGCATCAACTTACAAGATCGTGCCCACATTCATAGCAAAAATGCATATAACCAGAGCTATATTAACGGGCTTATTTATCAATCCTACTTTTTAGGGCAATAACTTCTTTCTATGCCCATGATAGGAAACTCAACAGTGCGAGGTTAGCCCCCAATTTGGGACATGGTTCGAGCGTAGGCTCCGGTGGTGCCAGATTCTCGCTGTTTATAGTTAATCTCTGGTTTTAGGTGAACTAGCGCCTCTACATTTTCCCGAATCGTATCCAGCGGAACCCCCGATCGCAGGGCACTCCGGAGATCCAGTTGTCCCATTTCGTTCAGTAAACAGGGGCGCAACCAGCCATCGGCTGACAGCCGCATCCGGTTGCAGCGATCGCAAAAACATTCCGACATCTGGCTAATAAATCCCAGAGTACCCTTCGCCCCTGGAATCCGAAAGACATCCGCTGGGCCATTACCGCGCACTTGCCCGTCGGTCAGTCCCCAGCGATCGCGGATGTGCTGGCGCAGTTCTTCCGAGGCCACCCAGCCCCGGTTTTGAAATAGGGCATCATTCCCGATTGGCATGAACTCGATAAACCGAACATGCCACTCCCGATCGAGGGTGAGGGCTGCCAAGTCTAGCACTTCCTGATCGTTCACCCCCGGAATCACGACGACGTTTAGCTTTAACGGAATGAACCCAGTCCGGTAGGCCGCTTGAATACCGTCCCACACCTGCTGCCAGCGCGATCGCCCACGATTGCCAATGATGGCGTCAAAGGTTGCCGGGTCAAGAGAGTCCAGGCTGATGTTAATGCGGCGAAGTCCGGCACTGTATAAATCTTGTGCCATATCCGCCAGCAGGAACCCGTTCGTGGTCATGGCGAGGTCTTGGGTTTCTGGAAACTGGGCGATCGCCCGCACTAAATCCACCACCCCCGGTCGCAGGAGCGGTTCGCCTCCGGTCAACCGAAATCGGGTAAAGCCACAGGGAATAAACACCTCGCGCAGCAAGGTCAGGAGTTCATCCGCCGTTAAAATATCCTCCCGCAGCGCATACTGGAGATCGACTCCTTCGGGCATACAATACTGACACTGAAAATTACAGCGATCGATCAGGCTAATGCGAAGGTAATCAATGGTGTTCATAGCGGGTGTTGATGGCGTCTGCGATGACGGTGGTTTCATCCTAACGAACTGTAAAGGGTGTTGCTGAGTTTAACCTAAGTATGTACCGTTCCATTCCCTTTCACCGTTTGCCATGACCTTTTCTAGTCCTCGCCCCGGATACACCCTCCCCGTTTTTGCCACAGCGGCGGCGATCGCGGCCTTGCGTTGGCTCACTGAATCGCTGGAAACTCTGCCCGCTGTGGAGGTTGATCTCCTAACCCCTCCAGAACCCGTGACCATCCCGATTGAGCAGGTGGCTCGACTCCGTCCCGATGCGGCGATCGCCATTACCCGCAGCGATCCCGGCGATAATCTGGATCTCACGCGAAACACCCCGATCTGGGCCATGGTGGAATGGAGCGCAGCGGATCAGCAGGAATCCATCGAGATCCTGGGGGGTGAGGGAATTGGTCGCCATCAAGCGGGCGATCAGGCTGCAATTTACGCCTATGCGCGGCGATCGCTCCTGGAAAATCTGTCCCGTTGGCTGCCGACTGATCGCACACTGCGAGTCACGATTATCTTGCCAGAGGGGCGATCGCTCGCTAAACGCACATCCAATGCGGCCTTTGGGGTTGTGGACGGACTATCGCTCCTTGGCACATCGGGGATCGCCCAGCCCCTGAGCGCTCCCGGACAGTTAGAGGACTATCGCCAAATTCTGCGCAGTAAACAGGAGTACTACGACGGATTGGTGTTCTGCATCGGTGAGAATGGGCTAGATTTGGCGAAAAAGCTAGGAATTGAGGGCGATCGCCTGATTAAGACTGCCAACTGGCTTGGCCCAATGCTCGTGGAAGCGGGGATGCAGGGCGTTCAGTCCATTCTGCTGTTTGGCTACCATGGCAAACTGTTGAAATTAGCCGGAGGAGTATTTCACACCCACCACCATGTCGCCGACGCACGCCAAGCCATCCTCACCGCATTTTGTGCCGTCGCAGGCATGACCACCATCGATACCCAAGCGATTTTCCACGCGCCCACTGCGGAAGCTGCACTCAGCATTTTGCGGGAACGGGACAGGGAAGCGGGAACGGAATGGGTACAGGCCGTGTATGGGGCGATCGCCCACGAGATTGATCAACGAGCGGCGGCGTATATCCAGACCCATAGCGATCGACCGGTTGCCGTCGGTACAATTTTGTTTGACCGCGATCGCTCCATCTTGGTAGCTAGCGTCATCGGCACTCAGCTTTTATCGCGCCTGAACGGACAAGACATTAAGTTGACATAACAAGTTCTTAAAAATCGGAATCCCTGCGGTAAGTTTCTTCCAAGGAATTCACTGGGCTGTCCAGGCGAGTTCTCTGCTTTTTCCGTCGGCAGAAAGAATGATAAGTTTGGTAAACTAATACCTTAACAATAAATTTCTATACAACTTTTTGGCTCGGTAAGCGCTTCTTTTATTTTCACTTTCAAAATTGATTAACTTCAGGAGTCTGTATCTTTGCTACGTTCAACAGCACCTTAGGGAGCAAACCCTCTAAAGGCTACCTCCCCATTCGCGATCCTTACAACCTATTGCAATCGGTTACGGTTACCCGAATCCAGGGTAAATTTGAACCTTAAAGCAATAGTTTTGGCGATCGCCGCATTTTCTCATCTATCCTCCGTTCAACTCTACGTTCTACAGGCAATATCCCGTGACTATCCCCACGCAAGAAAAGGAAGCACCTGCATCCGTCCAACAATTCGATCGCCAGATGATTGTCATCCTCGATTTTGGTTCTCAGTACTCTGAGCTTATTGCTCGCCGCATTCGGGAAACCCAAGTCTATTCCGAGGTGCTCTCCTACCGCACAACTGCCGATCAACTCCGCGCCCTTAATCCCAAGGGAATCATCCTCTCCGGTGGCCCCAACTCCGTCTACGACGAGGGTGCACCCCACTGCGATCCGGAAATTTGGTCAATGGGACTCCCCATTCTGGGCGTTTGCTATGGCATGCAGTTGATGGTGCAACAGCTTGGTGGCCATGTTGATCGGGCGGATCGGGGAGAGTATGGAAAGGCCGCTCTCTTTATTGACGATCCCACCGATTTATTCACCAACGTAGACAACGGCACCACCATGTGGATGAGCCACGGGGATTCGGTGATGAACCTCCCCGAAGGCTTTGAGGTACTGGCCCATACGGACAACACCCCCAGCGCGGCGATCGCCCACCATGAGAAAAAACTCTACGGCGTTCAGTTCCATCCGGAAGTGGTTCATTCCATCGGGGGGCAAGCGCTAATCCGCAACTTTGTGTACCACATCTGCGATTGCGAACCCACCTGGACAACTGAAGCCTTCGTCGAAGATGCCGTTCGTGAAATCCGCGCCCAAGTTGGCGATAAGCGAGTCCTGCTGGCTCTATCGGGCGGTGTGGATTCATCCACTTTGGCGTTTCTGCTCCATCGGGCGATCGGGGATCAGTTGACGTGTGTTTTTATCGACCAAGGCTTTATGCGAAAAGCTGAGCCGGAACGTCTGGTCAAACTCTTTGAAGAGCAGTTCCACATTCCGGTAGTCTACGTCCAAGCCCGCGATCGCTTTCTGAAAAAGGTTGAAGGTGTCACCGATCCAGAAGAGAAGCGTCGCCGCATTGGGCATGAATTTATTCAAGTCTTTGAAGAAGAGTCCCGTCGGCTGGGCCCCTTTGACTATCTGGCTCAAGGAACGCTCTATCCAGACGTGATCGAATCCGCAGACACCAACGTTGATCCTAAAACAGGTGAGCGGGTTGCGGTTAAGATCAAGAGTCACCACAATGTCGGTGGATTGCCCAAAGACCTCCGTTTCAAGCTCGTAGAACCTCTGCGGAAACTATTCAAAGACGAAGTGCGAAATGTGGGACGATCCATCGGACTCCCTGAAGAAATTGTGCAGCGTCATCCCTTCCCTGGCCCTGGTTTAGCCATTCGGATTCTGGGAGAAGTCACCGCAGAAAAACTCGATATTCTTCGCGATGCCGACTACATTGTGCGCCAAGAGGTGAATCGTCGCGGCGTCTATCACGACTACTGGCAGGCGTTTGCTGTGCTGCTCCCGGTGCGGAGTGTCGGGGTTATGGGCGATCAGCGCACCTATGCCTATCCCATTGTGCTGCGCTTTGTATCGAGCGAAGATGGTATGACGGCAGACTGGTCTCGGGTTCCCTACGATCTCTTAGAAACTATCTCGAATCGGATTGTGAACGAGGTAGACGGGGTAAACCGAGTCGTGTACGACATTACGTCCAAGCCTCCTGGAACCATCGAGTGGGAATAGATTGACCCACAACAAAGGCTAGGATTTTGGTCTAGACCTGACCTCCTAGCCTTTTGTCATTGCGAATCGTGGCAGTTGCGGCGGTCTGGGGCTGATCGCGTTTAAAGTGGATACGTTGAGCCGGGAAATAGATCGTTTGGTATGCCTGAATCGTCTCCTCGGACGATAGCCCCTCTTGGGAACGCGCGATCGCCCTTTCTAGAGCTGTCTCAAAACTATATTCAATCCAGAAGGATAAATCGTAATAGGATTGAAACGCTCGCTTCAACAAATAGATACCTTCTAGAAGAATAATGTCTATCTCTTCAAATTGATACCGATAGGTTTGATACGCTGTTGCTGTCTCTTCAACATAATTAGCGTCAATGCAGAGCGATCGCTGGTCTCGTAGCGGAAACACAAGTTGATCGAAGAGTTCATCAAACCGAATAGCGTGCTGGTAAAAATGATCGGCAGGATGGATCTGACTAAAGCGCAGATCCGGTAAATTTAGCCATCCATCACCATGAATCAATGCTGTTCGTAGACATCGTTGTTCAAGTTTAGAGACCATGTTCTTGGACAAATATCCCTTACCAGATCCGTCTATTCCCGAAATGGCGACTAGCACGGCTCGATCCTTGGGACATTGCCCCCGTGTTGCCATCACGGTCTCAATTGCATCATCAAGGGTCTTCATCACTGGGCTGCAAGAGGGGCTGGGGCGATCGCCCATGTATTAGCGTAAAATCATCCAAACAGTTAAATAATTACTCCAGCCTGCGTCTTCTAGGCCGTTGCATACTCCCTCTAACCCACTCGCTAATTCCACCCACATCTTAGTATGGCAATCGTCAAAACGGTTAGGGGGATAGGAGCAAAAGCCACACCAGGATTTTACTCCTACCCCCATTCTAAACGCGCCTTCAATGATCCTACCAACCCTCTACAATCGCGCAGGAGTAGAGAAGGCTACGCCACCTATCTCGGAGTAAAGTCTGTTGCTCCCTATAGATACCCCCAATGTTAGGAATGGAGATACGTCAACCATGGTCATCCTTGGGATTTAAAACGTGAAGGACGTTCTCAATACGCCTGTGGTGACCGTGTTGTTACCACTATATCCTTCAGGATTAAACAAAACAAATACACCAGGCGTAATATTGATGTGATCGTTCACCTGAAAGGATAGATAGCCCTCTAGGTGCAAAGGTGTGGCATTCTCAAATCGATCTAACGCTTCACCCCCCGTTGAAACCCGCGACAGTGGCTTACCAAAGATCAGACCCGCCGTATTGCTTTCACCAAAAATATCTTGAGCATGGAGTCCCACCATCCAACTACTGAAGTCGGTAGAGGCATTCACGTTAACCAAGTCTGCAAAGATATACGCCCCAGATGCAGCAAAGGTCAGCTTGTCCGTCAGACGCCAGCTCATACTTGCACCGATAGAATTCATTCGAATGGGTTCACTCCCAATCGTCACTAGGGTTGCCCCTCGATCAAAGTCTCCACCGTCGGTTGCCGAGCACCCAAAGCCACCTGCCGCTGCACCAAAGCCTACGGTGTCACAACGACTTGCTGGATTGAATAACACAGAGCCAATATCGGCTGATGTCAATCCCGTTCCCAGAATATTGATCTGATGGTAGCTATGGGCGTAGTTAATGCCGAGCTCAAAGTTAGATGAAGGGCTGAGGGTAAGCTGAGCCGCAGCGACCGAGCTTCCATTGAACAGTCCAGCACCTAGAGGAGTGACATCACCAGAGGCAAGCGACTCTCCAGTGAGGGGATTATTTTGGGGAAGCGCCGCATTCACACTACCGTACAAGGCTCGAAAATCAACGACAGGCGATGGTGTCCAAATCAAGCCAAAAGCAGAGGCTAAACCCGTTCCCGACGTTCCCCCTGATACACGAACGGCTGCGTTATATCCTGCAAATCGGGAAATGGCTCCCTGGGTATCGCTCGCAAAGGGAGTAATCGCAGGGAAGGCATCGGTTGTTTCTGCATTCGTGCCTGCAAAGAGAGTCAAGTTGTCCAGTCCGCTGGGGAAAATATACAGCAACTTATATAACCGGAAGTCGTTGGCCGTATTGGGGGTAAAGGTTTGAGGATTAATGCCAGGAAATTGGGGTTCAGTATTTAAGCGCACTTGGCTAGCATTCAACCCCAAAACATCGGTATAGCCCAGTGTTCCCTGGATGCTGCTGGGGTCGCTTAAGTAATTGTAGGATTGCAATCCGGTAATCAAGAGGTCACTGCCCGTAAAGCTGGTGGTGAGGTTGAGGCGAGTGCGTTGAAACAATGCAAATTGAGCATCATCACCGGGTGCCCCATCGGTATGGCTGAGGATGGCTGGGGTTGCATCTGGATCGCCCGCACCGGGGTAGGCTCCTGATGCCGCCGCAATACTAAAGATCACTTCTCCATTGAGTTTCGTGGTGGTGGAGAATTGGTTCGCTTCTAACTCGTCCGTTCGAGCTTCTAATGCATCCACTCGGCCTCGCAGCATGGCTAGTTCTGCTGCGAATTCTTCTTGCAATCGTTGAACGGTCTCTAGGTCTTCACGAGTTGCGACATCCGCGAGACCAGACGCAATGATCTCATTAATACGGTCAAGACAGGCATTTAAACCAGCGGCAAACTCAAAGCGAGTAAGGGCGTTATTTCCACGGTAGGTACTGTCAGGATAACCTACGATACAACCATAGCGTTCAACCAGGGATTGAAGGGCTTGATACGCCCAGTCTGTGGGTTGTACATCCGAAAGCTGGGTGACGGAAGTAATCTGTCCCAGGATTAAATGCCCAGGATTGAATGAAGATGCGGGTGATGGAGATAAATTACCCAACGGCGCACTTTCTAGATCCGATACACCCAAGATTGGAGCATTGATCGGTGTAAAAGAGTTTGTGGATGATGCAGGTGTAGTCGGTGCAGGCATTTCAGATACTGCACTGGTTGTGCTTTCAACCGGGGAATTGCTGGCAGTCTGGAGGGGATTAGCCTGTGCTACCGACGCAAACGCTAGAGGCTCTAAAAGGCTAGCAAGCGCACTTAAAACAAGCAGTTGAGTAATCGACGAAACGGAATAGGCCACGATACATCCTCACACAAGTTGAACAGATTACAATGAAAGAGTTGACAGATTTAAAAGTGTAGTAACACGAAGACCGACCGAGATTCGACTACGAGCTTTAATGACTAGAACATCCCTTCAGTTGAGGTTTAATTAAGGCATTAAAATACGTAGCCAATTATTCTATTGATCAGCTAAGCCGCATTGCACCGATATTGAAGTTATAGATGGATTGACGATCGCACATCTTCAACATCTAGAAAAGAATTTGCCTTTCACGAGAAGGGCAATTGCTCACATACATAGAGTCTTGTGAACAAGTATTTCGTCATCATTGAAATACTTGTTAGACCCGCTGATCTAGCGTCTATTTCCATAGTAAAAAGAAAAATTTTAGACGTTGGAAATGCGGGTTAATGAGTTCACAAAACTGCAGAGAGGAAGCAGCAATCGAATACTTCCCCAGGTAAGCATTACGCTAAGCGTTCATTCTTCAGACTTTTGAACATATGAAATTGACTTAAATTTGCATAACTAAATTCTAAATCCTAGGAGTATCACAGTAAATTTTGAATTGCTTATGAATACCTAATAAAAACTTAATTATAAAATTCTAATTGCAAGCACATTTCTATCATAACCATAGTTAGGCTGACAGTAAATTGACTCAGCCGCCGCATAATAAGATGTCTTTATAGCTCATATTTATCAACTTTAATCAAAACCATTATCGGTACTTTAAAACTGAATTAAGGGCGATCGCATCCTAGATTTCGAGTAATTACCAATCGTCAATCTAAGCGATCACATGAACGTATCCAAAAAGAGAGATTTGTACAAGCCAGATACTCGCTAATTCTCGGAGCCTGAACTTAAATTACTCACTCAACATCTTCATTTCAGTTGTCCGGTTTGTCTCAACGAGCCTCGGAAATTAATAAGCTGACACGATGTGCAACTCTCATCCCAACCCTTATCCCCAAGAGGAAGCGCTTTCGGATCGTTCTGGTTCCCTCTCCCAAGGGGCTAGGGTAGGGGCAGTCTTTGCCAAGGGCTCGGTAAACGGCGCACATCACGTATATTTGAGTAATTTTGAAAAAGGTAAGCGATCGCCCATCAGTCCCTATCCCCCCGTCATGAGCACCATCATTGAGATTCGAGATAGGTTTGGCGAAGTCTTAAAGCGATATGCTAGTTCCGATGCAACCTTGGGACTTCGAGGTGCGGTCATGGAAGGGGCTGAATTAACAGGCGCACAGTTAGCAGGTATGGATATGGAAAGAATCGACCTCTACTGAGCCATTCTGTTCCAGGCCAACCTCGAAGGGGCAAATCTCAAGAATGCAAATCTTCAAGGCGCAGACTTAAAAGAAGCCAATTTAGTCAACGCAAATCTAGAGGGAGCTAACCTCAGACGCGATAACCTTGGCGGATCCACCCCTCTAGAGGGAGCCAATCTCACAGGCGCAATCCTCACGAATACCCATCTCGATGGCGCAACCTATAACGCCCAAACCATCTTCCCACCTGGCTTTGATCCCCGCAAAGCCAATATGATTCCAACCCGTCTCCCCTGTTCCCCAGTCCTGAGCTTCTTTCTACAAGGGTGCGATCGCGCCTCCACGATCCATTAAAATATGTAAAGAATTTAAGAAGAGCAGAGAACACAGATGCGGGTTGCGATCGTTGGGGCAGGCTTGGCCGGATTGGCGACAGCC
Organism: Synechococcales cyanobacterium T60_A2020_003; assembly: GCA_015272205.1. NCBI lineage: Bacteria > Bacillati > Cyanobacteriota > Cyanophyceae > Synechococcales > Synechococcales cyanobacterium T60_A2020_003. Next base: position 11,916 of record JACYMB010000159.1, read on the forward strand.
GTGGAGCTAGTCGATGCAGGACACGAAGTCGAAATCTTTGAATCTCGTCCATTCGTGGGCGGCAAGGTGGGTAGTTGGGTCGATCCCGACGGCAACCATATTGAGATGGGGCTACATGTTTTCTTCGGCTGCTACTACAACCTGTTCGCGCTGATGGAAAAGGTCGGTGCGATCAATAACCTGCGGTTGAAAGACCACATCCACACCTTTGTCAATCGCGGCGGTGAATTGGGTTCCCTAGACTTTCGCTTCATCACAGGTGCTCCCTTCAACGGACTCAAAGCCTTCTTTACCACAAGCCAGTTGTCCCTCCGGGATAAGGCGCAAAATGCGATCGCCCTAGGCATTAGTCCCCTCGTGCGAGGACTGATCGATTTTGACGGAGCCATGAATAGCATTCGCGCACTAGACGATATTAGCTTTGCCGATTGGTTCCGCCAGCACGGTGGCTCAAACGGCAGCCTCAAGCGCATGTGGAACCCGATCGCCTACGCCCTCGGCTTTATTGACACCGAAAACATTTCCGCCCGGTGTATGCTCACCATCTTCCAGTTCTTTGCCGCCAAAACCGAAGCCTCTGTGCTGCGCATGCTGGAAGGGTCACCCCACGAATATCTCCATCAGCCCATCTTGGATTATCTGGAGAAAAAAGGCGCAAAGGTTCACACCCGGCGTGGCGTGCGGGAAGTCTTCTATGAAGGCGAAGGTGCGGATTTGAAAGTCACAGGTTTGGCGATCGCCAAAGGGGATGAGGTCGAAACCATCACTGCAGACACCTATGTTTGCGCCTGCGACGTTCCCGGCATTCAGCGACTCCTGCCCCAAGATTGGCGCAGCATCGACTTTTTCGACAAGATCTACAAACTAGAAGCTGTACCTGTGGCAACGGTGCAACTGCGCTTTGATGGCTGGGTTACCGAACTCCATAGCGACCAAGAACGCACGCAGCTTGACCACGCGGCAGGAATCGACAACCTGCTATACACCCCCGATGCAGACTTCTCCTGCTTCTCCGACCTCGCCCTTTCCAGCCCCGGCAGCTACTACCGCGAAGGCGAAGGCTCCCTGCTGCAACTGGTGCTGACGCCTGGTGATCCCTTTATTAAGGAAAGCAATGAGGCGATCGCCCAACACACCCTGAAGCAGGTTCGCGACCTGTTCCCCTCGGCGCGGGATCTCAACATGACCTGGTATAGCGTGGTTAAACTGGCACAGTCCCTTTACCGCGAAGGCCCTGGTATGGATCCCTACCGTCCCAGTCAGAAAACGCCGATTTCTAACTTCTTCTTAGCCGGAAGCTACACCCAGCAGGACTATATCGATAGTATGGAGGGGGCAACCATCTCTGGAAAGCAGGCTGCTGCCGCGATTCTTGAACCCACCGGATATAAGGTTCAAGGTGTAGGACTTTTTAAGTATTGATTCTTTTGTCGTTGAGACCACCCTATCCCAAAGCGCACTATGACGAACTGGCTTGAACATACGGTTCAGATCGAGGTAGAAACGCCAATTCAGGTGGTCTGGGATCTGTGGTCAGATCTGGAGCAGATGCCCCGCTGGATGAAGTGGATCGATTCGGTTCAAATTCTAGACGAGGATCCCGATTTATCCCGATGGAAACTGGCCTCTGGTGGATTTGAGTTCAGTTGGCTCTCTCGCATTGTCCGCCTGGTACACCATCAGATCATTCAATGGGAATCGGTCGATGGCTTACCAAATCGAGGTGCGATTCGCTTCTACGATCGCGGCGATCACAGCATCGTTAAGCTCACCGTCGCCTACGCGATTCCTGGTGCATTGGGAAAAATCATGGACAACTTGTTTTTAGGCCGCATTGTCGAATCCAACATCCAGGCTGATTTAGAGAAGTTTAGAACCTACGCTCTCAAATCGGTCGAACATTCCTCTGATCCCGCTTAACCCCCGATCCTCGATAAAGAAATGTAAACTAGAAGCGTCCGCGTCCCTGACATTCCTTCATGAGCCATCCTTCCTTTCAACCTCCGGTAGCCCTCAAAAACGGCTATTCCATGACGCTCTACACGGCATTAAAACTCAGTCGAGAATGGCATAAATTTAGCGCAGATCCAGAGCCGATCCATCACCCTCATATTTTTACTGGCGCAGGAGGGGTACCCATTTTTGGGCAGGTCTCCATTCCTGAAAATCCCAAGGGAACTATTGTCGGCACCTATGGCATTACCGGAAGCTTATCTGATCAATGGTTTTTAAACATCCTACGGCGGAAAGCCTTTGCCCAAGGGTATGCGGTCGTGCTGTTTGACTGGCGCGCCCACGGCAAAACTGCCGAGCTATCGCCGACCCTAACCTCCGATGGTTTATACGAGGGCGAAGATTTTGTCCGTATTGCCGCCGCCGCGAAGACGCTGGGATGTCCCGCCCCTTTCTGGTTTACAGGCTATTCCCTGGGTGGCCAGTTAGCGCTCTGGGGCGTAGAAGCGGCTCAAACCCTTAACGTCTGGGGAGCAGACCTCAATCTCAAATCATCAGAGTTAGGCGGTGGCGCTGTCGTTTGTCCCAGCGTAGACTCCAATCGATCGCTCAAATACCTCATGGACAATCATCTAGGGCGTCAGTTGGAGCAAGCTATCACTAGACAATTGAAAAAATTGGCATGGCAAATTTATAGTTGGCACCCAGATTCAATCGATCGTGCGGCTCTGGAACGGGTGGATAGCATTTGGGCGTTTGATCATGAACTGGTTATTAGCCGATTAAACTTTGCCTCCGTGGAAGACTACTACGACGCATCTAGTCCGCTCCATCGTCTTCCCCATCTGACTAAGCCTACTTTGATCCTGTACGCAGCCGACGATCCCATGTTTGATCCCAGCATTGTGCCTGATTTACAAACTATCAGTGCTGAAAATCGGGCAATTGACTTGAGACTCACAACCTATGGAGGACACGTCGGCTATTTCAGCAGTCAAACCTGCCAACAGCAATTTCAGGATCCCGATCCCTGGTGGGCATGGAACCGAGTCTTGGAATGGATCCACCAACAATCTCAAGTTGCTTCCTCGGCTCCTTCCGTTGTCGAGATCCAGTGAATCGTTAGACCCATGCCCAACATTCGCATTCCTTGCCCATCTAAGAGTGGACAACTGTAACATTCCGTTTCAGAATCAACATGTTTTCGGATCAAACTGTGATTCTGAATCCACAAAATTCTAAATTTCTTAATTTCATGCTTATAATCTGTACAGGATTCTTAGCCTTACTCAATAAGGTCTTCAATATTTCCCTACCTTAATTCAGTAAGAAGATTGAGTAGTCAATACAGCCGTTCAGTTATAGCGCACAATGCCTCGGATACTCGTTATTGATGATGATGCTGCAATTTCAGAACTCGTTGCAGTGAACCTGGAAATGGCTGGCTATGATGTCAGCCAAGCATCCGATGGTATAAAAGGTCAGGCACTTGCTCTTCAGCTTATGCCCGATCTGATTATGCTGGACTTGATGCTGCCAAAAGTCGATGGATTCACCGTCTGCCAGCGTCTACGCCGCGACGAACGGACAGCAGACATTCCCGTATTGATGCTGACAGCGCTGGGGCAAACCCAAGACAAAGTTGAAGGATTTAATGCTGGGGCTGATGATTATCTGACCAAACCCTTTGAAGTTGAAGAAATGCTGGCGCGGGTGCGGGCTCTCTTACGTCGAACCGATCGCATCCCTCAAGCCGCAAAACACGCAGAAATTTTGAACTATGGGCCCTTAACCCTGGTTCCAGAACGGTTAGAAGCCATTTGGTTTGATCGTGTGGTCAAACTTACGCACCTAGAGTTTGAATTGCTGCACTGTTTGCTCCAGCGGCACGGACAAACGGTGTCGCCCAGTGAAATCTTGAAAGAAGTATGGGGCTATGATCCCGATGACGATATTGAAACAATTCGCGTTCATGTCCGTCATCTTCGCACCAAGCTTGAGCCTGACCCTCGGCATCCTCGGTACATTAAAACGGTCTATGGCGCAGGGTATTGTCTAGAGCTACCACCCGGTGTAGTGCAAGCGACGGGTACGGAGTCATAACGCCTTCCTAACTAGAGATGTTTGATCCATAATTGATGGCTGCTCTAGCAATAGCGCGAAATATCTTCTCCACATTCATCGGCTAGATAGCACAACGCTCGAAATCGTAGCCCAACAATCTCTTCGTAAAGAGGATTGAGTTTGCACATGGGTGGGATATGGAAGATCACACGTCCGAACACGGCAACATCCCGCTCAAACGGACACTGAGCCGGAACGAGTTGACATACTTGATGGGCAAATTGCGGATTAGAAAACTGAATACCGTTCAACCAACTCCGCAAGGGTTTGAGGAGATCAATAGGCGTGAAAAGGACTGCAAACCGAGAAGGTTTACGGTGAGACGTAGCAATGCTGCTGGAATTCAAGTTTTCTGGAGTTGTCCAGCCCCAGCTAATTATGGGTTTCGACGGTGAGATCGGTTCAACATTATTCATCGTGCGCTCCTCACTAAAGTCAGGTTCAGGGCAGTGGTACCGATGATCGTTACGGGTCTTCATAGAGCTACAGTGGATTTGAAGCGAATTCCATTCCATGTCATCGAATGGTGAGTTGTTTCAGGCGATCGCCATCAATGGGATCTACGAGTTTTACTTCTATTGTTATGAATCATTACGGTTCTATGATTCCCCCATCCGGGGCATTTAGGCTGCGTATTCTTACTAAACTTTTTTAGGGAGTCCTCATCTTGTCCGCAAGCCTACGAGGGTAAGGAGGCACCATCATCTCCAAGCAAGAACGCGCGATCGCCCATTAAAAAGGCCGCCAATCCTACAATTCGGATCAACGGCCAATGTGGTTAGCGTGTTTCAAGGCAACTCACGCTGGGCGATCGCCTAAAGCAGGTGATCTAGGACGCAACTTTTTCTGCCGTGCGCTGCCGACGCGATGACGTTTTGACCGGAGGCTCAATCGGCGATTGCAGCAGTACGACCACTAGGGGATTACTCTTTAACTCTCGCCGCAACAGCCGACGTATCTCCATTTCGATTTGGGCTTGAAGCTTCGTCCAATCAACGTCTAGCTCATCGGGACTAAAGCTGTGAGTAACGTCCTTCCAGCGATCGCTCAAAACCGATTCAATCGTCTCAAAAACCATCGTTTCCATCCGGGCAGGTTCAATGGTAGTCGCCACACCCCGCAGATTCAACTCTGGGCGAGCCATCATCTTGCCATCCCAATTCACAGCAAGAGCAACCGTCACGATACCGTCCTCTGCAATATGCTGACGTTCTTTCAGCACATTCTTCTGCACCATTCCCACCCGCGAGGAATCGACTAGCTCAATACCCGATGGCACTTTTCCGGCAATCTGAATCGACTCTTGGGTGATCTCAACGATATCGCCGTTGTCCACAATCACCATATTTTCAGCCGGAATTCCCATGCTCTGAGCCGTTTGGGAGTGTTTCACCAACATCCGGTGTTCGCCATGTACAGGCACAAAGAACTTCGGCTTGGTCAGCGCCAACATTAGCTTTTGATCCTCTTGGGACGCGTGACCCGAAACATGAATGCCTTCGCCGCGCCCGTAGACAACTTTCGCACCGAGCATCATCAGCTTGTCAATCGTGTTGACCACTGCGATGGTGTTCCCTGGAATCGGGTTTGCCGAGAAGACCACGGTATCGCCTTCACGGATCTTCACTTGGCGGTGCTCTTGATTCGCAATCCGGGTCATCGCTGCCATCGGCTCTCCTTGCGATCCGGTCGTTAAAATCAAGACGCCTTCATCAGGGAGTTTATTCGCCGCGTTCAAGGGCACAAACAAATCGTCCCGACACTTGATATAGCCAAGGTTGCGAGCATGGGCAATCACGTTCAGCATAGAACGCCCCAGCACCGATACCACCCGATTATGCTTTTCCGCCAGTTCCAGAATCATGTTGATCCGGTGGACGGACGACGCAAAGGTCGTGACAATCAATCGTCCCTGCGCTTTTCCGAAGACTCGATCCAGATTCGGGAAGACCGATCGCTCGGATGGCGTAAAACCAGGAATTTCTGAGTTTGTCGAGTCACTGAGTAAGCACAGCACTCCTTTCTCGCCATACTCTGCTAATTTCTGAAAATCAAAGAACTCCCCATCGACTGGGGTATGGTCTACCTTGAAATCGCCTGAGTGGATGACGACACCCAAGGGGGTATGGATCGCCAAGGTGAAACTGTCGGCAATCGAGTGGGTGTTGCGAATGTACTCGACAAAGAAAGATTTCCCAACTCGCACAATATCGCGCGGGCGAACCGTTCTTAGCTCTGTGCGATCGCTCACGCCCGCTTCTTCGAGCTTATCCTCCAGCAACGCCATCGCGAGACGAGGGCCGTAGATCACGGGGATATCAAATTGCTTGAGGTGAAAGGCGATCCCCCCAATGTGGTCTTCATGGCCGTGGGTGACCACCATTCCCTTAATCTTGTGGCTGTTTTCGCGCAGATAGGTAATGTCAGGCAAAACCAAGTTCACGCCATGCATTCCGTCCGTTGGGAAGGCCAAGCCTGCGTCGAGAAGCAAAATCTCGTCGTTAATTTCAAACACGCAAGTGTTTTTGCCAATTTCGTGGAGTCCGCCGAGCGGAATAATTTTCAATGCTGATGTTGTTTCAGTTCGACTCATAAGTAACCGTGTATCCGTAATAAAGTGTCAGTAGACGTTGAGAAATCTGATGATGAAATAAACGTCTTCAGTTCTGTCGTAAAAGCTAGATTCAACCCGGAGACCAAAATCGAGCGATCGCTCCGAATTCAGCCCTAATCAAGCTTCAGTATGGTGGAGATATACCCCCCTATTCAGTTGTCAAACACCTTGAGGCAGCAATCCTAACGTTGCCATAACAGATTGCACCTGCTGCACGACGTCTGAGGGTGCATCAGAAAGAGGTAAGCGAGTCCGCCCCACTGTCCAACCTTGGAGCGCCATTGCCGCTTTTACAGGAATCGGATTGGTTGTGACAAACAAAACTTTAAACAGCGGCAGCAACTGTAAATGGATAGAAAGTGCCATGTCGGGATCCCCCGTTTGAAAGGCGCGAATCATGTCCTGAATTAAATCGCCCACCAGATGACTAGCTACACTAATCACCCCGCAGGCTCCGACCGCAAGCATGGGAAGCGTTAACGAATCATCCCCTGAGTAAATCTTGAATTCAGCAGGCGTCAATGCACGAATCTGACTAACCTGATCCAAACTGCCGCTTGCTTCCTTAACCGCCACTACATTTTCAAGTTCAGCTAAGCGAGCAATAGTTTCAGGAGCAAGATTCTGCCCCGTACGCCCCGGAATGTTGTACAGCACCATGGGCATCTCTGGAACAGACTCGGCGATCGCCCGAAAATGTTGGTATAGCCCCTCCTGAGGCGGTTTATTATAATAGGGAACAACCTGAAGTGTCCCATCTAAACCGAGCCGACTGGCCTTTTCGGTGGCTTCAACGGCTTCTCGTGTCGAATTCGAGCCAGTGCCCGCTACAACTTTCGCTTTTCCAGTCACCGCCTTCTGAATGACGCGAAATAGTTCGTATTCTTCATCCCAGGTCAACGTCGGCGACTCTCCCGTTGTACCGCATACGACTAGCGTGTCACTACCGTGATTTGCCAAATGGATCGCGAGTTTTTCTGCGGTGGCGTAATCCACTTGACCTTCAGGGGTAAAGGGCGTGATCATCGCCGTCATCACTCGTCCAAAATCTACCACACTCTACTCCTCAAGCGTTGCATCGTCGTCTGTGGCATACCCTAATGAGTAGCGATCGCTTCACGAGTCTGAGCTTGGGGCAGCCAGTTATTGCTGATCAATAGTTCTGCAATTTGAACTGCGTTCAGTGCCGCACCCTTCCGGATTTGGTCACCACTAATCCAAAGCTCTAACGCGGATTCATTAGACAAATCCTGACGAATGCGCCCAACTAAAACGTCATCCTGACCACTAGCATCCATAGGCATAGGGAAATAGTTCTGAGTCCAGTCTTCCACTAATTTCACGCCCGGTGCATGGCTCAGCGCAGCACGCGCAGCTTCTACAGAAATAGGACGCTCAAACTCCAGATTAAGCGCTTCTGAATGCGCCCGCAATACGGGAACCCGAATACAGGTTGCTGTAACACGAAGATCGGGAACGCCCAAGATCTTGCGCGTTTCGTTGATCATTTTCATCTCTTCCTGGCAATACCCCTGCTCATTCAGCGGCGAATTGTGGGGGAACAGATTAAACGCTAGGGGATAGGGGAAGGCTTCCGTAGAAGGGGTTTGCCCATTGAGAATCGCTTGCGCTTGGGCTTTAACTTCCTCCATCGCCTTTGCGCCTGCACCGCTCGCCGACTGGTAGGTAGCGGCCACAATCCGCCGGAGCGGCTGAATCTTATGCAACGGATACACCGCGATCGCCATCAGGATCGTAGTGCAGTTTGGATTCGCAATAATTCCCGCGTGACTTCTCGCATCATCAGGATTGACCTCTGGCACAATCAGCGGAATGTTTGGATCCATGCGAAATGCACTGGAATTATCGATTACCACTGCGCCTGCCTCTACGGCCTTGTGTGCCCATGCTTTCGAGATACTAGCCCCCGCCGACGCCAGCACAATATCAATTTGATCAAAGGCGCGATCGTCCACCGCCTCCACCCGAATATCTTCCCCTCGATACGCCAACGTCCGCCCGGCAGAACGGGGCGATGCCAGCAGACGGAGTTCTGAAACAGGAAAGTTCCGAGTTTCTAGTAGGCTCAGCAACTCTACACCTACGGCTCCAGTTGCGCCTAAAATTGCGACTCGATAGGATTGCGGCAAATTCACATCCTCCAAATTAAGACTCTATGTTGTTGAGATGATATTGAAAACTTTTGTAAATAGACCGAACAGGGGTAAAGTGTTGAACATTTTTAATTATTAACCCTAGCAGTAGCATCGGCTCTGCTGCAATCTACGAAGACTACATGATTCGTGCGGCCCACCTAGAGCCAACTGCTAAGCTTTGTCTCTATCTAGAGACACAAAAGTTATGCCTGCGTAATTTTTATATTCGTTTCAGCTCTGCTGAGACCACACTGTATTTACGGATGTATCTTTATCCTATCTCCTTTTCACCATCTACATAATCTGTGCACAATCAAAGATTCGATTCAATTGTAAAGAAGCTTGTTCCCAAATCCTGTGTCCGCCCACTACGACCTCGCTTTTCCCTCAAGCCGACTAATGCTCACTCACTTCTACATTATTTATAGACTTTTATAAGAAGAGAGGCCAAACGACTTCAATCACCCATCCTGCCAAGTTAGCCAATTTATCACGGCAATCAGTTGTCAGAGACGAGCACCTCGCACTCCATCAGGGCGTCAAATCAAGGCGTCAATGTCACTAAAAAAACACTAAATCACTCCCTTAGTTCTGGTGACTAGGAACCATAATCGGCTAACATAGCATACTGCAGAGTGAAACAAGACACCTCCGTAACGCGATCGCCAGCAACGGGAAAATGCTTGTGCATCGAGGAAAGCAGCGACTGTTTAATCTGCATGACATCTAATGTACCCTAAAAGTTCACGGCGCTACTAATGAAAGTTACCCAGGAAAAGCTTCCCGCTAGTCAAATCGGCCTTGAAATTGAAATACCGCCAGAGGTTGCCCAGCAAGCGTATGACAAGGTTCTCCAAACCTTCATGCGCTCTGCCAATATTCCTGGGTTTCGTAAGGGTAAGGTTCCCAAGCAAGTTCTCATCCAACGCTTTGGATCCAGCCAAATTAAGGCTGCCGCTGTCGAAGAGCTTGTACAGGACAGTTTTCGGCAAGCTATTGAACAAGAAAAAATTGAGGCGATCGGCAATTTTCAACTTCGCTCCTCGTTCGACGATTTGATCCAGCAATTTCAGCCTGGATCGCCCCTCACGTTCTCGGCAGCGGTTGATGTTCCTCCTAAAGTGATCCTTAAGCAATACAAAGGATTAAGCGTCAAGGCGGAGGAAGTGACGTACGACGAAAAGCGCGTTGACTCCGTTCTTGAAGGCTACCAAAATCGGATGGCGACCTTAGTACCTGTTGAAGATCGAGCGGCCCAGGAGGGGGATATTGCCGTTGTTGACTTTATAGGTCGTTTGAAACCTGCAGAGGGCAGTGACGAAGAGCCAGAGGAATTTTCAGGGGGCAACGCAACCGACTTTCAGGTTGAGCTTACAGAGGGACGTTTCATCCCTGGCTTTATTGAAGGCATCGTCGGGATGAAAATCGACGAAACAAAAGATGTAGAAACCGCGTTCCCAGATGACTATTCCCAGGAGGATTTAGCCGGAAAAGCCGTCGTTTTCACAGTCACCCTTAAAGAAATTAAAGAGCGAGAGCTCCCTGACCTAGATGACGACTTTGCCCAAGACGTTAGCGAGTTTGAGACGATCGCAGAGTTTCGCCAGTCCTTGGAAGAGCGTTACCAGAAAGAGGCAGAAGATGCTACCAGTGCCAACAAGGAAAAAGCATTGCTAGACGAGTTAGCTAAGCACATCGAAGTTGAGGTTCCTGAAACGATGATTCAGCAAGAGGTTGACCAAATGCTGACCCAAACGGCCATGAGCTTAGCTAATCAGGGTATCGATATTAAAAAATTGTTTACCCGTGAAATTGTTCAACGCTTGCGTGAGCAGTCTCGACCCGATGCGATCGCCCAAATCCAGCGATCGCTCGCCGTGGCCGAAGTGGCAAAGCAAGAATCCATCACCGTAGCAGATGATGAACTCAACGCCAAGATGCAGGAGGTGATTGAGGACAGTCAGCAAGATCCAGAATCTATTGATATGGCTCGACTCAAGTCCCTAGTGGAGGAAGAGCTGATCCGGGAAAAAGTGGTCGCCTTCTTAGAGGAAAATGGCACGGTTGAGCTAGTCCCGCAAGGATCTCTGACTGAACCTGAAGAAGAATCCGAAGCCAATACTACAGCCGTTGAGGTTGAGGAGGTAGCCGAGTCTGCTAGTGATGCGGTGGTTGAGATAGACGCAGCGGAAGCCGACATGTCGGCCACTGCTGAGGTAGCATCAGAGGCTGAAGAGCAACCGAAAGCAACCTCCAAGAGTACGGCGAAGAAGACGAAAAGTAAGCCTAAATCGTCTAAAGAGTAAAGTCTAGGGTGAGGAAAGTTTGGAGATCGTCATCCTCTCAAACTTTCCTTGGCGCAAATATAAATTTTTTGTTGCGTTCGCCTTAAAAAATGGAGGGATTCTGTAGGGTAAAAGACTAAGGCATCTCTCCCTGTAACCATTTTCTACAGATCTCAAACACCCTGTTAGGATTCAGTCAGTTCCAAAAGACTTAGGGCATAATAAATTGAAGATAGGGCATTTCCCATCAAGGTTCGTACACTGAACTTGGGACGCTGTAGTAACTAGCGTATTGCTAGCCTCTATGCGCTCTAGCTGCATTTGTAGATTTACTTATTCGCGGAACGGCTCCAGCTTGTTATGGTTTTCTCGCAGTCCGATTTCAACATGAACGCAGCATTTCCTCGACTTAACATTTCTTCCACCTCGCATTTTGCGCCCCAAAGCGTCATTCCGATGGTGGTTGAGCAATCCGGACGAGGGGAACGCGCTTTTGATATCTATTCTCGACTGCTTCGGGAGCGCATTGTTTTTCTGGGAACCCCGGTAGATGATATGGTTGCTGACTCGATCGTGGCTCAGCTCCTCTTCCTTGATGCTGAAGAACCCGAAAAAGATATCCAGCTCTATATCAACTCTCCTGGTGGATCCGTCACTGCGGGTATGGCAATTTATGACACGATGCAACAGGTTCGACCTGATGTTGTTACCATTTGCTATGGTCTTGCTGCTAGCATGGGAGCGTTCTTGCTATCCGGGGGCGCGAAGGGTAAGCGACTTTCATTGCCAAACTCGCGCATCATGATTCACCAACCGCTGGGAGGTGCGCAAGGGCAAGCTGTGGATATTGAAATTCAGGCCAAGGAAATTTTGTACCACAAGCGTAAGCTCAACGAACTGCTTGCACAGCACACAGGTCAGCCCTACGAAAAAATTGAGGCGGATACAGAGCGAGATTTCTTTATGTCCGCAGCAGAAGCCAAAGATTATGGGCTGATTGATCAAGTAGTTTCACGTCAAGATTTGGTTAATCCAGTCGATTCTGTTGCTCCGGTGAACTAAGAGGCGCTTATGTCTAAGTACGACTCTCATCTCAAATGCTCATTCTGTGGAAAATCCCAGGAGCAAGTTCGCAAACTGATTGCTGGTCCAGGAGTTTATATTTGTGATGAGTGTGTCGATCTTTGTAATGAAATTCTAGATGAGGAGCTGTTTGACTCCAGCTCTACGGTGCCTCAGCCTTCACCCCGGCGCGACACTCATCCTGAACGTCACTCGACGCGATCGCCCGCACTCTCACTTGGCCAAATTCCCAAACCTCGGGAAATTAAAAGGCATCTGGATCAGCATGTGATTGGTCAGGATGAAGCGAAAAAGGTTCTGTCGGTTGCGGTTTACAACCACTACAAGCGCCTGAGCTACAGCCAATCCAAGACATCTGAAGACACGGTTGAGCTTCAAAAATCCAATATTCTCCTGATTGGGCCAACGGGTTGCGGTAAGACGCTGCTTGCCCAAACCCTAGCAGAGTTATTGGATGTACCCTTTGCGGTGGCGGATGCCACGACCCTCACAGAGGCAGGCTATGTGGGTGAAGATGTCGAGAATATTCTGCTGCGCCTGTTGCAAGTTGCCGACCTAGATGTCGAAGAAGCACAGCGCGGGATTATTTACGTTGATGAAATCGATAAAATTGCCCGTAAGAGCGAAAATCCGTCCATCACTCGTGATGTGTCCGGCGAAGGGGTTCAGCAAGCCCTGCTAAAAATGCTGGAGGGAACGGTTGCAAACGTTCCACCCCAAGGCGGACGCAAGCATCCCTATCAAGACTGCATTCAGATTGATACCAGCAATATCCTGTTTATCTGCGGGGGTGCGTTTGTTGGCTTAGAGAAAACGGTAGAACAACGGATTGGCAAAAAGTCGATGGGCTTTATTCAACCCACCGAATCCAGCACAACCAAGGAAAAGCGGAATGCTGACGTCATCCGTCACTTGGAACCCGATGATCTGGTCAAGTTTGGCATGATTCCAGAGTTTATCGGTCGTTTGCCTGTTGTGGCCGTTGTTGATCCCCTGGATGAAGATGCATTGGCTGAGATTTTGACTGAACCTCGCAATGCCCTAACCAAACAGTATCAAAAGCTGTTGCGGATGGATAACGTACAGCTTGAGTTTCGAGCCGATGCCATTCGAGCGATCGCCAAGGAAGCCTACCGACGCAAGACGGGGGCGCGAGCCTTACGCGGAATTGTTGAAGAACTGATGTTAGACATCATGTACGAATTGCCATCGCGTAAGGATGTCACCCGTTGCGTCATTACTCGCGAAATGGTGGAAAAACGATCGACCGTAGATCTGCTCGTTCACCCATCATCTTTGCCCAAACCAGAGTCTGCATAGATAGGGTAGATAGATTTACCAATGGCTTTCATTGATATTCGCGGGGTTTCACACTACTACGAGTGGATTGGGCGATCGCCCCACTTGCCCAGTGGCGACAAACCTGTGATGGTTTTTATTCACGGTTGGGCGGGATCGGCACGCTACTGGCGACGAACCGCAGAGGCGATCGCAGACGACTTTGATTGCTTGCTCTATGACATGCGAGGATTTGGGCGATCGCTGTTGCCCAATCCGGTGTCTGAACCTGTGCAAGCCCTTGGGTACGAATTAGAGAGCTACGCTGATGATCTGGCTCTATTGCTGGACGCTTTAGCCTTACCCCAGGTGTACATTAACGCTCACTCCATGGGAGCCTCCGTTGCAACATTTTTCTTAAATCGATATCCAGAGCGGGTCGAGCAGGCCATCCTAACCTGTAGCGGCATTTTCGAATACGACCAAAAAGCCTTTGAAGCCTTTTATCGATTTGGTGGCTATGTTGTTGCCTTCCGTCCCCGTTGGCTGAGCAAAATTCCATTAGTCGATCGCATATTCATGGCTCGCTTTCTGAAGCGTCCCATCCCTGCCGCTGAACGGATTGCGTTTCTGGATGATTTCCTACAGGCTGATTATGATGCCGCGATGGGAACGATTTTTACCTCTGTTAGCAAAAAAGCAACGGAGGTCATGCCCCAAGAATTTCAGCGCCTAACCGTGCCTACCCTGCTCGTATCGGGACAGTACGATCAAATCATTCCAGCAGAGATGGGCGCACAGGCTGCCAGTTTGAGCGAGCGCGTTCAGCACATTATCATCCCCAATACATCCCATTTTCCGATGCTGGAAGATGAACCGACCTACTTAGAGACTATTAATTCATTTCTAGGTCGCACGTCCTCTCAAAGCGACGGAAAGAAAATTTTCATATAGCTCGAAATCAATACATTCCCAAAGAGCGCACTGATCGCCGCACCAATGGCTAAGAACGGACCGAAGGGAATGGGTTGTCGTCGGCTAATCCAGCCTTGGGCAATGCCAATACCACCAACCACTGAACCCAAGAGACAAGCTAAAAATCCCGTCAACAACAGCAATTGCCAACTTGTCCAAGCTCCAATCATAGCCGCTAGCTTTGCGTCCCCTCCGCCCATCGCGGTTTGACCAAAAGCCATCGACGCGCCCAGGGTAATCAAATCAAACAGCCATAACCCTAAAACCGCTGCAAAAATGCCTCCCATGAGCTGGGTCACGGCCCCCGCAATCGTCCCGGTCAGCGATAGTCCTAGAATGACCTGAAACAATAGACCAATAACCAAACCTGACCGAGTAAGTGCATTGGGTAACGTCATCGTATCGACATCGATGATCGCTAGACTGATCAGCCAACACAGGAGTACCCAGCCTCCCAAGGTGGGTAACGACCATCCAAACTTGGAATAAACCAGCAGAAATAAGGTTCCGGTCAGAGCTTCCACAATTGGATATCGAATCGAAATTGGAGTCTTGCAAAACCGACATTTTCCCTTGAGCCAGATCCATCCCAGAATTGGAACGTTGTCATATTTCCGAAGCTGCCGTAGGCAAGTTGGACAGCGAGAAGGCGGATAAATTAGGGATAAGCCAGCCGGAATTCGATAGATCACAACATTGAGAAAACTCCCAAAGCACGATCCCAACACAAATACAAACACTGAAAATAACGTTGCACTGAGAAGCGATAGCAGATCCATAGTGCTAAAAAAATGCAGCGGTTAGCGGTCAATCCATCCATGCAGCAATCCACCAAGGATTCCCGCAACCACAATATAGTACAGCGAAGGCTCCGTAGACTGTCGAATCAGCGAGCTTTCTCGCCCTAGCAATCCAACTGTTACGGCTGCCACCATGTTGGATACACAAATCATATTTCCGGTAGACGCTCCTGTATACTCTGCGTTGCTAGCCTCAGAGAGATTGACCCTAGCAGATCTGTCATACTAAACAGACCTAGGGGCAACAATCATGGTGCTGACGGTGACGCTTCCCGCTACGAACACCTCAATGTATTGCACAAACTATTAATTTCCTCGGATCTGGACAGGCATCACTAAGTAGGTCATCTTCGCCCCTCCTAAGGGAGAAATAATGGAAGGACTCGTGGATGTATTGAACTGCATTTGGACTTCATTGGACGTAAAGACTTTCAATCCATCCAAGAGGTAGACCACATTAAACGCAACTTCTAGATCATCCCCCGAAATCTGAGCTGAGACCACCTCACGCGCACTACCCACGTCTTGGGCATCCACCGAGACCACCAACTCTTGGCGCGTTGTGTCTAACGACAGCTTAACGATGCTGTTTTTTTGAATTGCGAGCACTGCAATCCGTTCTAACGCACCAATGAACGCACGACGCTCTAACGTCATCTGCACCGAAAACTGGCGCGGAATCAGTTGTCGATAATTGGGATACTGACCATCTAGTAATCGGCTGGTGAGTCGTCGCTGATCCCATTCAACCGTAAGCTGCCCTTGGTCAAAGCGAACGGCGATCGCTTCCGCAGAACCGGGCATTTGCAGCATGCGCTCCAGTTCTCGCAGCGCTTTACTGGGAACCGTGACATCAAACTGAACCGATTCTCCCTTCTCTTTGGCCGATCCTTTTTCATCGGACGGCGAAACAGTCTGAACCACCGCAAGACGATGACCATCGGTAGCCGCAAATTCAAGACCATCCGTCTCCGCCGCAACATGCACTCCAGTTAAGACCTGCTTGGACTCATCCGAACTAGTGGCAAACAAAGAGCCGCGCAATCCCTCAATTAAAGCCTCAACGGGAAGCTGGGTTTCAGTTGCATCACTCAACGTAGGTAATTCGGGAAACTCTGCCGCACTCATCCCCCGCACTTGGTAGCGCCCTGAAGAACAGGTCAAAATCGTTGTCAGTTCTTCCTCTTCGTTATCAATGCTCAAATTGCCTTCTGGGAGGCGAGCAACGATATCGCTTAACAATTTGGCAGGTAGGGTAATGGTGCCACCCGCTTCAACATTAGCCGCAAAGCTGGTTTGGACGCCCAAGCTTAGGTCAAACCCCGTTAGGGTCACATGTTGAGTATCTGCATCAGCCTTGAGGAGAACATTACCCAAAATCGGATGACTGGGTCGAGAGGATACGGCTCTATTGACCAGTGAGAGATGGGCGTTTAAGTCGGTTTGCGTGCAGATGAACTTCATATGCTGTCTTGAGGAGCTGTGTTGACAACTAAAGCAGGTGTGCTTGGAAGGCTATCGTATCACTCGCCTCAGAAAGGTTCAATTCGCTTTCTGCGCGCGGTTTTTGCCTTTGAACTAGATCGAGAATTTTAAAACTTTAAAACTGATCCGTAGTAGTAGAGGCTGTGGAAAATGTGGAAAACATCTGGGATCATTTAACCCTCTTAATTAACGCGATCGCACCTTGTGGAAAACTTGTGGAAAACCACCGTTCTTTTGCACAGATCGAATGTACTCAATCCCTTTCTATACGATCAATGCGATCTTTTCCACGGCTTATCCCCAGCTTTTCCACAAAAAATAATAGGTTTTCCACAGGTTTTTGTTACATATCTATACATCTAAAAAAGTTGATATATGGATATGAGATAGAAATCCACAGCCTTTTTAAAACTTTGAAATGCTTTTCTGGATAAGGTTTCTAGCGAATTGAGATGAGACTTGACAGATGAAATAGAATACAAATGTACTGAATAATCTAGGGCAATGAGTATTGAGCAAACCAGTCAGCTTCTTCAGTTGATTTTGAATGGACTTTTGCTGAGTCTGTTGTGTGGAGTGATGGTTGTGATTGCATCGGTTCGCAGTCGGTTCATTTAGATGCAATTGCACCCTAAGCCCTTCGCAATGGCTAGGGAGGAGGGTATGGATTGGCATAGGTGGTCTCGCCAGCGGCGATCGCTCCGTCGCGTATACCGAATTGAGCGATGGGGACAGCGTGCCGCTCACCTTGCGCTGGGAATTGCGGTTTTAAGTGAACTGATCATGGCCATGCGATCGCTTTGACCCAAGCCCTGAACGCGATGACCTGCGAATGCTACCGCGATCGCGCCCAGTCTGCGTATGATGTGCTCAAAATTCTAAATGCGTCCTCATCAACGCAGCGGTTTATTGCTAAAGTGCGTCGAAAACAGCGGCGTAAGATTGCGCTTCAAGATTTGTGCCAGCGGGAGTCTTCTCCGGTGACGTCTACCTTGGAATCAAGTCCCTTGGTGAGTGGTTCTCCAGCCCGTCAAAACTCGCCATTGTGGATGCTTACCCCTGAATCTGGAGCGGTCGCGATCGCCGCATCGGTGCTTGTAGTGGCAGGAGGCTCACTCGTATTATCTCGTCCAGAAACCTTGCCGTTGTTCGATCCTGCTCCTAAAACCTTGCAACGGGCAGCGCAGCAGTATCAGCAGGGCAATGTAGAAAAGGCGATCGCGACTGCAAACTCAATTTCACCTGACAGTCCATCGTTTTTGTTAGCTCAGCAGTCTATCCAACAGTGGCAGTACGAGTGGGAGCAGTCGGTTCAGCGTTTTCGGGAATTAGAGGCAGCGTATGACGCCCAGGATTGGTTAGGCGTTTTGCGGAAGGGGCGGGATATGCCCGCGACCGAATTTTGGAATGCCCAGAAAGCTCCTTTTATGCAGCGAGCACAACAGCAGGTGGATCTGCAAGGACACGCCTTTTTGCAAGACGCATTTAATCTTGCCTATCAGCATCGGTTCGTAGAGGCTCTGGATGCTCTGCGACGCATTCCCCCCGAAGCAGCGGCCTATGCTCACGTGTCTGAAAAGTTTATCGAGTACGAGGAGAAACGAGATATCCGCGCTCAATACTATCTCCAGCAAGCGTACAATGACGCTCAACGTGGAAACTTTGCCCAGGCGATCGCCTATCTCCAGCGCATCACGTCAGAAACGCCGACCTATGCGATCGCGCAACGTAAACAACTGGAGTATCGTCAAAAGCAAGAGCTTCGGGCTGATTCTAAATTTTGAGTTCTTAGTTGAGAGTTCAGAATGAATGGCCACATCCGCGATTCCAGTCTCATATCATGTCGGGATAAAAACCCATGTTTGGTTTCAGTGAGCATTTAAGCAGACTTGATATTAGATCTGGAAATGGAATTTAAGGAATTAGGTATGACCACACGTTCTGGTGATTGGATCACGCTGCATGGCGTTGTAGTGCCGGGACATCGCGTTGCATCGGGACAAGCCACAACCTCTCCCTATCGAGCAGGGACGATTGCAATGCAGGCTCCATTTTTCCGCGATCGCGGCGTCGATCTCTCCCCTTTTTTCCTCGGCACTCTGAATGTTTCGATCCATCCCTATTGCTTTGAGGTCAACCATCCCTCTCACTGCTTCCGGAATGTGAAGTGGTCACCCGCCCACGCTGCTGAAGATTTTTCCTTCTGCCGCAGTCGGGTTCAGGTTGATTACAGCATCTATACAGGATGGCTGTACTATCCTCACCCTGAAACCAAACTTGGACATTTTCAGGAACCGTCTACGGTTGAACTCCTGGTGCCCAAAATTCCCGATATCCACTACGGCGATCGCCTGACTGTGCAACTCTCATCACAAGAGGTCTCGGTCGCAAAGCTGACAGACCGATCCTAGAGTGAGGCTGCTTCTCAACGTATCAGGTTGCCAAGCTCAATCGCGTACACGCGCAATAACGGTGCGGTGACGAGGAGAGTTACGCACAAGGGTCGGTCGTTCAAACCCAGCATCATAAATCGTCTGCTCAATATCTAGCGAGAAATACTGATCTAGGTAGGGTTCCGTACTTTTCAGCAGGGTCAGGATGTAGGGTGGCATTTTGGCGTACACCTCCGACTGTGGATTCATATCCATAATGGCGAGGTGTCCCCCTGGACGTAATACGCGCCGCGCCTCGTTGAAAATGGCGATCGCTGCCTGCTGAGGCAATTCGTGAAACAGCAAGTGAGCCGAGACTAAATCCACCGATTGATCTGGCAACCCGGTTGCCTCCGCTGCCGCATGAATCCAACGGGGAGAACGGCTGTGCTGGTACTTGGTACGGGACTGATACTGGGCGATCGCCAGGAAATAGGGCGACAAATCCAGCCCAATCACGTGAGCATTGGGGAAAACGGTTTGCAGTGCAAATGTGCTCATGCCCACACTACATCCCAGGTCTAAGACAGTGTCAGGTGGGGTAGAAATCGTATCTTGGAGGACAGCGTGGTAACTCTGGCGGAGCTGAGCGTCTCCTTCAGCAATTTCTTGCGGCCCCCAGACCCGGGAATGGACAGCGTAGGCAGCCACCTCAACCTCCATTGCTGGCTCCCAGCCCAAGTTGCCTTCTTCATAGGCGTGGAAGGAGGTGACATAGTAATCGGGATAAACCAGATCGGGATTGGTTACCGATGCAAGTTCCGCTTCCCACTCTGGGGAAAAAACGGCATCGCCTTGGCGCGATCGCAACTGCTCTACCTCTTTGTGCCAGTACACACCGATGGATTCCGCTCGCTGGATCATCATGGTGCGGGCACGCTGCTTCGCGAGATTTGCGAGTGGTTTGATTGAAAGCAGACCATTAACGAGCTGCGAGGCAATGCCTAAAGAACTAGAAGACGCTTGGGAGTGAGCAATGGTCATCGCAATGGTGGTTTGTAAAAATTTTGAGATCGCAAAGTGACGTTATTTTATTTGATCGAATTTTACCGTACTTTGAGGTTTTAGAAGTGCCCTGCCACATGCCTATTCCGCTTGACACTCGCGGAATTTTCCTACGCATAGACACGTAATTAATAAAGAGATATTGAAAAAGATACAGGGCGCTCCAATGTGTTCAAGTGAGCGTTCTTTACGGATTCTTCCTAGCACCGCCTCATGGGCAATACCGACGAAACGGTACCGACTGGTGCATCTGTTGGGCGATCGCGCAAGGGCGGAGAGAGGCGATCGCTAATCCGTAACGCTACGCCTCTTGCTGAGGCTCAAAATCTGATTTTGATGCTCCACACTTCGGACATACCCAGTCTTCAGGTATGGCATCAAACGCCGTTCCAGGCTCAATACCTGACTCTGGATCCCCCACGCTAGGGTCATAAACATAGCCACAAACGGTACACACGTACTTCTGCATAGTCTTCTGCATAATGCTTAATCTTGGTGAAATCAACAATGTCACGCTATCGAGTTTGCGTATTCCTATCATCTATCAACAGAGAGAGGGCTGGTTGACTGACAAATCTTTTTTAGTAGGTTGGGTGAAACAACGTGGAACCCAACTCTAGCCTATATTCTGTTGGGTTACGCTAGCGCTCACCCAACCTACGAGAGAATCAGGGTTGTGTGAGTTTTGTCAGTCAATTAGGAGAGAGGGTGTAAAAACACGGAGTCCACCTATTGATTGACTTTAAAAATTTCAGGCTTAACACTGAACACTTTTTAGTGAATATAAGGGAAATTGAAACTATAAGGTTCCATTTTGAAATTCTTAAAAGACAAATTAGGTTGAAAGAATTAAAGAAGCATAAGAACCCAGATTTATTCATTGATTAACTTGATTAGAAAACAATAATTGATCACTCTAATCCTTTTTAGAAAACCTTCCTGAGATTTCAGTGGAGGAAAATTTTTATGTGCGATTTCACTTAAAAAGCCAAGCTAATATCTGTATTTCGCCATAATTTAATCATTTTTACTTTGGTCAGAGGTGTAGATATGTCATTCAAATCGATGGCTTCTAAGCAAAAAATAAATCTCGGAACAATTGAAGATGGAAAGCTAAATTATCAGGGAGTATTAGAAGATCGGGACAAATCTCATCTCCTTAAATTTAAATTGGCAAACCGAAGTAGTCACAACTTTCAGCTCCGGAATCTTGAAAAGGACGCTGATTTAAAGCTGCTGAGTCGTCGAGGTAATGTGCTGTATAAGTCGCAGCAGCCTGGTATAGCGAAGGAATCTATTTCCGAAACCCTGAAGCAAGGAACCTACTACATCAAGGTTCATCTGAATGAAAAGGGAGCATCATCCTATACGCTGACAGCATCTTCAACAGGTAGCCAAGAACGACAGCAGTCTGTTGTGAACTATGTACCTGGAGATGGTATAAGCGCAGAAGAGATGAAATTGTACAAACTGGTTAATCGTTATCGTGTCAGCCAAGGAGTGCCGAAAATTTCACTATCGAAAGCATTGTCTACCGTTGCGAACCGCCACGTTCTTGATTTGAATGCAAATATTGGCTTTGCGACCCATAGTTGGAGTGATGCACCCTATTCATCTACCCATCCTGAGGCCAGTTGGGAAGCTCCTCAGCGATTGGGTACAGGTTATCCTGGCTATGGGTATGAAAATATCTTTGGTGTACGCGGGTATACGGCAACCGCTAAAGATGCCTTCAAGAAATGGAAAGCTAGTGAGATCCACAACGATACAATGCTGACTCAAGGTCGTTGGAAGGGCATGAAATTCAAAGCGATTGGAGTTGGGATTTATAGGGGATTTGCAGCTCTTTGGTTTGGAGAGCAAGTTGATCCAACGGGTAAGCCTAGCAGAGAAGCGTAAATGGTTACAGTGTTCTCAGTAGGGTCAGAACACTATATGGAAATCTGGTGGTGGCTGTTAGAGCGTCAACGGCGAGAAGATGTTGCCTCTACACAAAGTTCTCGTATTGTGACCTGCGAATCGTGAGGGTGGATAGATTGGAATAGGCGGCACTCATCTCAAGCCTCTAATAGCATCGTTAAAAACGCTTGTGTATGAATTGCTCCGATTTAACGTGTGATGAAAATTTAATGCTGACTCAGGGAAGCGTGAATGCCTGCTGTTATACTAATTTCAGCAGAGATTAATTGATTTGGGACAATAAACCAAGTCAAACTGTCTATTACCCGAGTTTTTCGTCACTTGAACAGGGGCAATGTTTGAATGCTGCGATCTCAATTCCAGGCTCAGTATCGTTTGGATGTACCGACGTATAAATCGTTTGAGCTACCAGGCGCAAAGCCGCACTACACGCCCGATCGCCCAGGGCAAGTTGAGCATATCGCCTTAGATTTGGACTTAGATATTCCGAACCAGCGCTATACAGGCACCTGCCAGATTCGGCTAAATCCGATTCGAGATGGTATTAGGGCACTGACTCTGGATGCGGTCAATTTAAATATCGCTTCGGTTGCGGTGAACGATGCGCCCCATGCGTTCGATTATGATGGGGAGTCGTTGACGATTCAGTTGGATGCTCCAACGCAGATTGGGCATGTCCTGAATGTGGCGATCGCCTACGCCGTTGATCATCCCCAACGGGGTCTCTACTTCATTGCTCCAGATGAACACTATCCCCAAAAGCCTGTTCAGGTATGGACCCAGGGCGAAGACGAAGACTCACGGTTTTGGTTTCCCTGCTTCGACTATCCGGGACAACTCTCCACATCTGAAATTCGTGTGCGAGTTCCCAAACCGCTGATGGCCATCTCCAATGGTGAACTCGTGGATGTAAAGGTTGATGGTGACTTTAAGATCTTTCACTGGTTTCAGAAAGAGGTGCATCCCAGTTATCTTATAACGCTAGCAGTTGGAGACTTTGCCGAACTTCGCGACGAGTGGAACGGCAAACTCATTACCTATTATGTGGAAAAGGGGCGAGAGGACAATGCTCGTCGTACGATGGGCAAGACTCCCCAAATGGTGGAGTTTTTCAGCCATTGCTTTGGATATGCGTACCCCTATCCCAAGTATGCCCAAGTGTGTGTGGATGATTTTATCTTTGGGGGGATGGAAAATACCTCAACCACGCTGCTGACCGATCGCTGCTTGCTGGATGAACGAGCCGCGATTGACAACCGCAACTCTGAAAGTTTGGTTGCCCACGAGTTGGCTCACCAATGGTTTGGAGACCTAGTAGTGATCAAGCACTGGTCCCATGCGTGGATTAAGGAGGGCATGGCCTCCTACACAGAGGTGCTGTGGACGGCGGATCAGTATGGAGAGGATGAGGCAGCCTACTACCGTCTCCACCAGGCACGCAGTTATCTGGATGAAGACAGCTCTCGCTACCGTCGTCCAATTGTGACCCATGTTTATCGGGAAGCGATTGAACTCTACGATAGCCACATCTACGAAAAGGGAGCCTGTGTCTATCACATGATTCGCAGTGAGCTTGGCGATGATCTCTTTCGTCGGGCTATTCATACGTTCGTCAACGATAACGCTCATCAAACTGTAGAGACAATTGATTTGCTTCGTGCGATTGAAAAAGCCACGGGTCGAAATCTCCAGTTTTTGTTTGATCAGTACGTTTTTCGAGGTGGACATCCGGACTATAAAGTTGCCTACAGTTGGGATGGCGATAGCAACTTAGCGAAATTGACCGTAACCCAAACCCAGGTCGATGAAAAAGAGACAGGGCTGAAAAACGGAGCCTTTGATCTCAAGGTGCCCATTGGGTTTGGCTATGTGGAGAACAATCAGCTTCAACCGATGCAGACCTTCTCGGTGCGGGTTCATGAGCGGGAACAAAGCTTCTATTTTCCGCTGACTCGGAAACCGGATTTTGTCAGTTTCGATGTGGGGAACAATAGTCTGAAAACGGTTCAGCTTGAGTA
>JACYMB010000160.1 GCA_015272205.1 Synechococcales cyanobacterium T60_A2020_003
GGGGCGCACGTTTCACAACTCATCTTTTTCACAAATCACGTAGGAACGCTATATGAACCCTTACAACGTACCGAAAATTGATTCCGAAAGCCCAGAACGTGCGATCGCCCTTCGAGTCCCGGTGCGGGTTCCCAAGTCCTATCATCGTGAACCTGTGATCTCAAAACTAAGAACAGACTACGGACTGGATGTCACCATCTCTGCGGCCATGCTAGGAGCCAGCGGTCATGAGGATGGCTGGTTTGATCTCATTCTGAATGGACAGCAATCCCAAATCCAAAGTGGCCTAGCGTATTTCAACGAAACTGTTTCATGGGTATCAATCGAGAACGTTGGCAGTTACGTATTGCTTTCATAGATACTACAGGTTACTCCCAGGCGCAACGGATTCCCGTGGCATGATAAAAGTTGAACGCCATCTAGCGCGTCTATTGCTCTTACATCCCTCAAATGGTCATGGTGCGACGACTGCTTTTCTTTGGCCTCTGGCTTGGATTTATCCTCTACGCGTTTGGCTTTGCTCCACCCGATCAAGCCAACACGATCGATCTCATCAAAAATCTATCTACAGGGCAGTGGCAGGGCATTAATCCGCTGATCGTAGCCCTGTTCAACATCATGGGGCTTTGGCCGATGATCTATGCCTGCGTTTTATGTGCCGACGGACGGGGACAATCGGTGCGGGCGTGGCCGTTCGCAGCAGCATCCTTCGGGGTGGGAGCCTTCGCGCTGTTGCCCTATCTGGGTCTCCGCCACCCCAATCCCACGTTTATTGGCGAAAAGAGCAAACTGATTTCTCTGTTGGACGCCCGCTGGACGGGACGTGCGATCGCCTTGGGTGTCCTAATCCTGCTAGGGTATGGCATCCTCAACGGTAACTGGGCTGACTTTGTTCAGCAGTGGCAAACCAGTCGCTTCATTCACGTCATGAGCTTAGATTTCTGCCTGTTAGGTCTAGTGTTCCCGACCTTATTGGGTGACGACATGGCGCGACGGGGATGGGGCGGATCGGTCTGGTTTTGGGCGTTTGCCCTCATTCCGCTACTGGGAGCGGTGACCTATCTCTCGGTGCGGCCTTCTCTGCCGGATTCTGCTGTTTCTCAAGGAGACACAATGCGATACGACGATCCGGTGCGATCGCTGTGAACCACAACCTCTCCATTCGGCGTTGTGAACACCACCCGATAGCCGGGGGTAATCATCTGAGCGCATCCCTCATCGGGACGAGCAGCACCCAGACAAGCGTCGCTCCAGTCCACCGCTTCTGCTGTTTTAACGGTTAACGAATCTGCCGCCAGTCCCAAATCTGCGGCGATCGCGACCCGCAATTGGGTTTCAAGCTCAGCAGGCAACGAACCCTCCCGACTCCTGTCCGAAGCAATGGGTGAATTAGCGGTTGGTACAGTGGGTGTAGGCTCAGAATACGAAGAGGTTCCTGGGGTGCATCCACTCACCCACACCAGAAACAGGCAAAGCAAAAGGGCGATCGCTGCACGACGCATAACGTTGGCCTATAGCAAGTATCTAGTAATCATCTATGTAATTTTGGGTCGTACCTTGCCTGTTCCCCGTTAAGATTAAATATTAGTAACATTCTGTTCATTGCCTGTAGTTTGACGAGCTAAATTGCCATGCTGCTGAAATCAACAACTCGCCATGTCCGCATCTTTACCGCTGAAGTGGATGGAACCGAGCTCATTCCGAGCGAAAATAAGTTGACGCTGGATGTTGATCCTGATAACGAACTGATGTGGAATGAGGGTGCA
Organism: Synechococcales cyanobacterium T60_A2020_003; assembly: GCA_015272205.1. Taxonomy (NCBI): domain Bacteria; kingdom Bacillati; phylum Cyanobacteriota; class Cyanophyceae; order Synechococcales; species Synechococcales cyanobacterium T60_A2020_003. The sequence goes on from JACYMB010000160.1 coordinate 1,767, forward strand.
TTGCAATCCGTTTACCGAAAGTTTGATGAGCTCGTCGCAGCAAACGAGGGTACAGAGCTCACGGATTACAACTTACGTCGCATTGGCTCTGATTTGGAACACTTTATCCGTGGATTGCTCCAAGATGGACAAGTATCCTATAACTTGCAAACTCGTACTCGCAACTACAGCTTGGGACTTCCCCGAATCGAACCCAAGTCATAAGTCTACAGGTCATCAAAAAGCACAAAATACAGCGTCCAATCGAAGCCATCTTGAAGGTTCTTACCGGAGGAAGGCGTCAGAGGTCTGTTAGGTAAAGGTATATTGGAAAAATCTGACATTCCTCGGCTAACGAAGCTCCTTCTTGGTGATGCTGTACTGCCCTAATTCTTCCTGTCAAACTCCGAATGACGAAACTCAGAAGTACTGTCAGCAATGCGGCGCTTTTTTGCCCAAGCAGTACCTCTGGGCGTTAGGAGATGATGCGGCTATTTACAAGCCGGGTGAATTCTTGATGGGACGATATTTATGTAAGGGCGATCGCCTGTTTCTCGATACCCAACCTGCACAACTACCCGAGCCGTTCCAGGAAATTCCAGAGCCCTACTCGCCCTATCTGAGGCTTGCACCCTTTCGTCTACATGTGCCGCAGGTGTATGACGTGATCGGCGAACAGGCAGAGGCGTCGCGGCAGATTTTGCTGCTGAATGAGGCGGCGATCGCGGATCCAGCCGTACACGGTAGCCGGGATGAAGACCTTCATCTGCTGTCGAGTTTGGCGGAATCTTGGCCGACAGCCAGCGCTTTTCGGCAGTTAAACTGGCTCTGGCAAATCGCCCAGC
>JACYMB010000161.1 GCA_015272205.1 Synechococcales cyanobacterium T60_A2020_003
GCTATCATCGTCGTTCGATTGCTGAAACTACCATGTTCCGCTTTAAGACTATTTTTGGGGGCAATCTCAGTGCACGTCAATTTGACAATCAAGCCGTGGAATTGTTCATCAAATGTGTTGCGCTCAACCGCATGATTCAGATCGCTAAACCCGATAGCTACAAAGTCGAAGCTTAATACCCGGACGACCTCAAGGTGAGCCTGATCATCCTTCTAATCATGCAACAAAGCCGTTAGCAAACCTCAACCCTGTAAAAGGACCTGAACAAGCTGGGAAACGCCCCTGTCTGATTATCTCAGTAGATTTATTTAATCAAGGCGCATCAGGGCTAGTCGTCATCTTACCAATTACCTCGAAAGACAAAGGCATCCCCTTTCATGTTGAACTCAATCCACCAGAGGGAGGCTTGAAAGTACGTAGTTTTATCAAGTATGAAGATATTCGCTCCATCTCCGTAGAGCGACTTGAGAAATGTTGGGGTGCTGTCTTACCGGAAACACTCGCAGCAGTAGAAGATAGGTTGAAAATTCTGATGGGACTGTGAAAAGCAAGTTTTTGGCATCCTACAAAACTATATCTCTAAGTTATCCCAAAGATTCGTTGAAACCTTGCGGTGCAGTCAACTGAGCATACAGGAGCCAAATGGCCATCGCCCGTAGATAGTGGCTTGCCCGAAACGTGCCGTTGACGGTAATCGCTTCTGGCGTCCGGAACTGAAGGCCGTTTTCATAAATCTGCCTCACAACGGCTTCCGTCAATCGGAGGGCATCCCCGCGCCGATCCATCTGCACCAGAAATGCGGCAATGCCAAAGTTAATACCTGTCCACACCTCTAGGGGGTGGGTGTCGTTAGCATTCACCGGAGATCCATCGGGACGGAGACCGTTTGCTGCACCATATTTGCCATCGTGAAACTTGAGGAAGCAGGCATCATACACCGCAGATAAGGCCGATCGCGCACAGTCTAGCGGCACTACATCCGGCAAACCGAGAAGCCGCGCATAGAACTGACCGCAAAGCTGATCCGCCATCACCACATCTGAACCGCTGCCCGTATCCAAACGGTAATACTGCCCATTCCAGAGACTATCGTGATAGAGCGATCGCGCCTGTTGCAGCCACTCCTTCCATCGAGAGACGGCCTCTGTCGGATCAGGCGATACAGGCGAGGATTGGAGAATTTGGGCAATGGCGATCGCCCCTTCGAGGGCGGCAATCCATAGTCCCCCACAGTAGGCACTAATACCCTGCAATCGCCAGTCATCAAAGGTTTGATCGGGTGCGCCAGAGTTTTCGGGAATGCCATCGTTGTCCAAATCAAAGGTCTTGAGATAGTCCAAGGCTCTGACGATTGCAGGCCAGCACTCCCGGAGAAATTCCTCATCTGTGCCTCCGGTCATTTGGTAATCCCGATACACCTGAAGCACAAAGTCACAGGGGAGATCCTTCCAGAGATTGCAATCCTGGTAGCTCGTGTAATTGGTCTGTTCCCATGGATGCTCGTTGGGTGCGCCAAGGTCGTGGGGGGTGGCGTCTTTGATCTTGCGTTGGGCCGTAGGACTCTCTGCGCCGATGACGTGGTAGTAGCCAATGGTTCGCACACGGGTATCTTCGGTTGGAATCGCCCGCGCAAAGTCACGCATCACCGCCTTCTCCAACTCTGGGAACAGCAGCAGCAGCGCAAATGAGCCATAGAGCCGCACATCCAAACTCTCATACCAGCGATAGTCCAAACATTCCGCCACGGCAAATTGACCGACTGGATCTATGTCTGTGGCGGCACTCCACACCGTTGCGCCATCAGTCAAGACATAGAGTTCGTTGAACAACGCCATTTTTAACCAATCTGGCAGATCCGTTCGGTTGAGGATTGGCTGCTGCCACGCTTGGATGTGGGACTGCCAGGAGGGATAGGCATGGAGCGCCTCTTTGGCGATCGCCCAGGCATGGCGACCCTGTTTGCCGAAGAAATCGGTGTAGCGGCGCAGATACTCGACCCCCGTTGCAAACTCGGTTACGGGGAGATCCCACGCTAGAACCACGGGAATCTGTTTTGTCTCTCCGGGCGCTAGAGTAAATTTTAGACAAAAGGCTCCGGCAATCTGCTCATTTTCCCGTGCAGGGGTGGGATCTACCAGATTCGGCAAGGTTCCCGTTGTCGAAAACGACTGCCAAAGATCGCTACCATCCCCCTCTGGATTCCAGCGACTATGAAACGAGATCTCGACATTAGGAGATTGCAGCGTGGCGATCGCCCATTGTCCATCGCCTTCACGGGGCTGATCGGGACGGATGGTGTTATCCATGAGTAGACCGACAACCTCTCCATCCACCAGCCATTGATTGAGGTTGCCTAGGCTGTGCTTTAGATTCGGCTGATAGTCATAGACGGGACTTCCATCATCGCGCACCACAATTTCCGGTGAGGCATTGGTATTGGTGAACCATCCCACCATATTTTGCCAGGACACCATGATGCTGAGGGTCAGTGGCTCACGAGTAGGGTTGTGGGCTGTCCAAACAAAGACCGCCACTGGATAGCTCGTTTCCTGGTAATTGTGCGCCCAAATGGGGAAAACTGTTCACAAGATAGATCGGCGGCAAAGACGTTCTGATAGACAAATTCGCTGCGGGGATAGAGGGCATGATAGACTCCGGTAGACTGCTCCTCGGTGCTGGCAGGATAGCCGTTCCAGGACTGGAGAACGTCTGGGGGCAGATCCGTATTCAGCGCGTAGGCACGGATCGACGCTCCCTGTTGCTCAAAGACGCTGAATTGACAGGCTGGAATCGATTGAAAGACATGTTCGCCACCGTCGATATGCCACAGGTTGAAATCTCCTTGGTGCGATCGCCCAATGCAACCTGCCCCAAAGCCCCCCAGCGGCATCCCATGAAAGGGGCCATCATCTAAGTTACTGGCGTAGCGAACCGTATAGGGGGCACTCCACCCCAATCCAATTGGGCGATTCCAGGTACAAGTTGGCATTGGAAAACGAGAGGCTGAATGGGACACCTCCAGATTCTACAGCGATCGCGCCCCTACTCATGCCGCCGCATTTCACTCAACTGCATCAAAATTTGCTGATGGCGATCACGCGTGATCGGATAAACGTAAGCCAGCACTAAGCCCCCAATCAAGACCACACTGGGAATCGGGGCAATCAGCCAGCGAATTGCTTGTAATGCGGAACCTGGTTGCACTACGGGTTGGTCGCCTCCCCCCGTCACCAGCCCTGACCATGCCAACATCGTACTCACCAAGAATAGGGCGATCGCCACCCCAATCTTTTTCAACTGCACCACGAAGCCGTAGAAAATTCCCTCGCGGCGGTGTCCCGTCTGGAGTTCGTCCAAGTCCACCACATCGGGCAACATCGACCACGGCATCAAGTAGGCCGTCGCCAGTCCTGCCCCTGCAAGCACACCCAAGGCATACATGAACCCGACCTGCCCAGGTTATAGCAGAAATAGTCCAGCCTGAGCGATCAGCGTTAAGGGAATGCCCATGCCGTAAATGGCTCGTTTGCCCAATTTTTGGCCGAGCCATCCCAAAAAGGCATCGTTACCAGCGCGGTTCCTTGAACGGCCAAGGCCATTTGGGTAAAGTGCTGCTCTGACAAGCCCATCCAGGTCACAACAAAATAGGGCAGCATGGCCGCCGTTACCTGCAACCCCAACCAGGAACACATATAAATGCCGATGACATAGAGGAACGGGCGATTACTAAAGGCCAGGCGAATTTGGTTCCAGAAGGGCGGCATTGTGGGGCGTTCCACCCGCGATCGCTCGGCAGCAATGTCCTGAAATCGCTTGTAGGTTCCCCATACGCAGAGAAAGACTGCTAGTGAGCCAATTCCGCCACAGATTGCTCCCGTCGTTAGGTATTTGCTGCGCGGATCGGGAATAGCAGCAAAGATCAATTGTCAGTACCATCGCATCGGCAGCAAGAAGTTCTGTCAAGATCGTATACGCCACAAAGACCGGGAAACTAGTCTACAACGCTAACAAAGCATCGGATGGCTATGGCTTTGTAGGGGGTATGTTTGCAGACTTTCGGAACGGTTTAGCGCTCTCTGCCCAGGATTTTGAAATTGGTGCTTAGGATTGTGGCGATCGCCCCAACACTCTACAAGATCCACAAAGGGCTATTCCTCGTAGAACTCATTTTCGTAGCGATCGCTCTTTTTCAACCGCCTACTCCCACCTGCACGCAGCACGGGCAACAGCAGCGCAGTCCCCACCATGCCAACTACAACACTGGAGGTCAACACCAAACCAAAGGGAATTTCGACGGATTTGAATGCCAGGAACTGGAGGGTCACACCTTTCGCATTTTGAATCGATAGGAGGGCGATCGCACTGATCCACGCGCCCACGATCACCGCCAAAATCAACGTTTTCATTGCAGGTTTCCTATACTTTCCCCCCTATACTTTCCCCAGTGTAACGTTTGACCTGCGATCGCACGTTAGCAACCGTCCGCAAGGCATACCAGCAACACCGATTGAATCGTGGCATCGGGATTGTACTCCTGCGTTTCGTTAAAGCCACCACTGAATTCAGGATAGATGCCAGCCGTAGAGGTATTAGCATTTCCAGTACCAAAGGAAATATTGGGTGCGGGATGGTTGGCAAAACGCACATATTCCCGCCCTTCATTGTCGTAGCTAAAGGACAAGGTTGCATCCCCGTAGGCGTCCTCTGCCGTACTGATTAACGTGCCTGCGCCCACGCCCTCAGCCGTTGTGTAAGCGGGATTATCCGTCCACAAGCCTTGAATGGGGTCGTCATCGCCTGCGGGTTCGCCTGCCAAATACAGAATGTAAAACTGAATTTCCCCGTTTTGACGAACGGCGATCGCGTCAAAGTCCACAATAAACGGGGACTTCACCTCAAACTGAGCCGTATCCCCCAAGCTTTGCTTAAGCTCGCCCAGGGTCATGCCGAGCCGAGCCACCCCAATTCCATCCGCTGAAATCTGGTAGCGCTCTGCCTCCAAAATCGGCTCCACTGGTTCTGCCGTTTCCGTCGGTTCGGGGATAACTTCGGTTTCCGTCGGGGTGGCGGTTGATTCGTCAGCGTCGTTGTCATTGCATCCCACTAGCGCAACGAGCGACAAGGCACATAAGGGCAGGGCGATCGCACGAATGAAAGATTTCACAGTAGATCCTCGTAGAGTACGACGATAATAGCGGGGCATAACGAGCTATATTACCCCATCTAACCTTGGTCGAAGAATGATCGTCTGAGGTTCCCAGCTTACAACCGTTCTGATAATAGCGAAAGTTGACTATCTGGTGGACGGTAGCCCAAATGCGTCCAGGCCGCCGGAGCCGCCACCCGTCCCCGGGGGGTGCGGAGCAGGTAACCAATTTGGAGTAAGTACGGTTCGTAGACTTCCTCGATGGTCTGGGCATCTTCCCCGGTTGCGGCGGCCAGAGTGTCTAATCCCACGGGGCCACCCCCAAAGTTTTCAATCAAGGTCGTTAGCATCCGGCGATCGGTCCAGTCCAGGCCGCAGGGATCAACGTTAAATAACTCCAGGGCTTCAGCGGCGATCGCCTCCGTAATATCTGCCCCGTTCCGCTTCACCTCCACATAATCGCGCACTCGGCGCAGGAGTCGATTGGCAATCCGGGGAGTTCCGCGCGATCGCCGCGCCACCTCGATCGCCCCCTCTGGGGTAATCGGCGTATTCAATAAACTGGCGGTGCGCTGCACGATGGGGGTGAGTTCCTCGAGTTCGTAAAATCGCAGACGTTGGACAATGCCAAAGCGATCGCGCAGGGGCGAAGTAAGCGCACCCACGCGGGTCGTCGCGCCGATCAGGGTAAAGTTCTGAAGCTTAATGCTGCGGGTACGGGCACTCTGGCCTTTGCCAATGGTGACATCCAGCCGAAAATCCTCCATTGCGGGGTAGAGAATCTCTTCCGTGACCTTAGGCAAGCGGTGAATTTCATCGATAAACAGAATATCCCCAGGCTTTAGGTTCACCAACAGTCCGGCAATATCGCGGGGACGTTCCAGGGCAGGAGCCGTGGTGATTTTGCAATCCACCTCCATTTCGGTCGCTAGCACGAGTGCCATCGTGGTTTTTCCCAAACCAGGAGGGCCATAGAGCAGGATGTGATCCAACGATTCCTTGCGAGATTGGGCAGCCCGGATAGCAATGTCCAGCACGTCCTTGAGCGCTGTTTGTCCGATGTAGTCTTTGAGGCGTTGGGGACGGAGATTTTCCTCCGGTCTGCCCATTTCATCCGCCTGGAGGTTGGGTTCTAGCAGGTCTTCGCCGTGGGTCGGAGCCGCACGACGCATCGATTTGGGCGATCGCTCTGGCTGCGGTTGCGATGCGTTGGAGGAAATGATGGCCATGCTGAACACCTGTTCGCCTTTATTGGCATTCTACCGAAAGATTTGGCCTGCGGTATTATCAACCTCAGAGGCTAGAAACAAAAATGCGATGACGGACGGAACACCTGCAAGCGAACTCACCTTTGAAAACGCGATCGCCCAAACCCAGGCATTGCTAGATCAACTCGAACAGCAATCGCTATCGGACGCCGAACTCGAAGCCGCGATCGCCCAGTTGGTGCAAACCCAAAATGGCGCACGGGGATTTTTTGTTACGTACTTACCCGATGACCGGGCGATCGCCGATCAGCCCACGCCAGCGGTTGTATCTGCCCTGCAATCCGCTCCCGATACCGTGGCAGAACTAATGGTGAAAAATGCGGCCATGGCCTCAGCGATGGCGATCGCCCATCGTCGCAATCAGAACGAAGATCTTGCCCAAGGCTCTGATCGGGTGCGATCGCGCAGTTTGGCTCTCATTGCAAAACTTCAGCTTCCCCAAATTCACGAGAAGGCGATCGCCCTTCGGGAAAGTGCCGTAACCGGGATCGGAGCCTATCAAACGTTTCTCGATCGGTGGGGCTATGATGCCGAGCAACGCCAAGTCATTGCCGAGACGATGACCATGATTTTGTCAGAAGCATAGGCATGCCAAAATACCTCATCCGTGACATCCTCCCGACGCTCACCCTATCGGGTAGAGCGCGGGCTTCCCCAGATCGCTCT
>JACYMB010000162.1 GCA_015272205.1 Synechococcales cyanobacterium T60_A2020_003
GGCTGCTGCCGGAACCGTTTGGTGGATGCTGAGCTACAAATTTGGCAGTGTGCTGCTGGTAATTGGTCTTGTGTTCCTAATGTACTGGTTTTGGAGTCCGGTGTATTGGGCAAGTCGCCGCAACATTCAATGTCGCAAAAATCGATTTGGCGGGTTTTGGCGAGGCGAGGTTTTGGATGTTTTCGTATCGGAGGAAGTGGTCGGTCAAACGGAAACGGTGAATCGTCAAGGGGAGTTAGTCATCGTTGAGGATCGGGAGCGACGCTTAAACCTTGAAATTGGTGACGAATCAGGCTTTACCGCTCGTCATCAGGTTCCCCTCAAGCGCATTCACCAAGCAATCCGGGTGGGCGATCGCGCTGAAATGGTCGTGATGTCGAATCGGCCTGACCTCAGCCGCATCACCCAACTTTCCGATGTGTACATTCCCGATTGCGATGTGTGGGTGAGTGACTATCCTTACCTACGGCGGGATACGTTCCGAGATGTGCGGCGACAGTTGGAATCTTGGGAGGGTGAAGCGTTGGACACCTATGGCGATCGCCCGGACTACCGCGATCGCCCCCCCTATCGCGATCGCGGCGATTACGGCTACGACGAAGACTATGATGCCTACTATCGGGAGGATCGCTATGGCGATCGCTACGATGACGAGGATTTAGAGGCCATTGAGGAAGACTGGCAAGATAGGGGTGAGCCAGTGAGCGATCGCCCTCCGTTGCAGCTTCCCCCCTATCCGAAGAATCGACCTTAAGAACTGGGTGGAATTACAGGTCGCTTGTCGGGCGTGGAGTTGGAGCCATTCTCCGCATTCGGAATTTGCGGCGTACAAGGTTCTGTAAGCGCTACTTTTTGCATCCCCGCCGCAATCGGATCAAAGTTAGGGTCAAATTGGGTGCGTCCGTTGTAGCAAGCGCTGGTCAGATCCGTTCCCTCTAAAATCACGGCATCCAAAACAGCGGCTCGCAAATCCGTTCCACTAAAGTTTGCATCTTGCAAATTAGAGCCGCTGAGATCCACCCCCTGGAAATTGGCACCCCGCAAATCTGTCTTGCGAAAATCCGTGTCCCGAAAATTCAGCCCTTGCAGATTAACACCTACCAAATTGGCACGGGCTAAAAACGAATCCACCACGCTCCGATCCAACGGGGTCGCGTTCAACCGAATCAGATTGGCATCGTACAGCACCATCATCACATAGCGCTTTCGGGGAGCATCCAAGTCCTGTAAAACCGCATGGGTCAGGGCACGCAGAATGCCAAATTTCTCTTTGGACTCCGAACTATCTTTGACCAACAGTTCTGTAACCGTACTCAGGTAATCCATCAGCACGGTTTGACGATGCTCCTCTACGGTGATCTGCGTTTTCGTGAGGGATTCCTGAATTTGAAAGGGGCGATCCAGTTGGGCATTTAACCCATTCACCAAATTCACAAAGGCGATCGCCAAAGTTGCAAAGCCCGTAATCAATGCCCCCACCACCGCCGCTTCCAACTCTTGGATAAATGTGAGGGACTTAAAAAATTGCTTAACCCGCTGCCACCATGATTCAGGCTTCTCTGAAGATGGTGGTGGCGTTGGATCCTGGGAGGCAGAATTCTTCATAGAGGTCTAATACCAGAAACGCTGTCCATGCTAAACCAATTCCCAAAATTAGGATTACGGATGGGAGAATCGGCATAAACCGCACTACGGCAAAAATGCTGGAGCCGTTTCGAGTAACGTCCGTACATCCAGATCGGATAGCTGATCAAAATGGTCATACCAGGTTCCTAAACTATAGAAAGGTTCTGGCATTACCAAACAAACGACTTGATCGACCTCCTCTCGCAAGGCATCGCAGGTATCTGGAGGCGCAAGGGGAACCGCCACGATCACCTTGGCTGGGTGTTGCTGTTTGACAACGGCGATCGCCGCCCGCATGGTGGCACCCGTGGCTAACCCATCGTCTACCAGAATGACCGTTTTGCCGTCTAAATCGGGAAATGGGCGATCGCCCCGATACGCGCGACCGCGCCGCTTTAACTCATGCAGTTCATCAACCGTCACCTTTTGAAGCGCAAACTTAGAGACATGGTGGCTTTGCACAACGTCCTCATTCAGTACTCGGATACCGTTAGAGGCGATCGCCCCCATCGCCAGTTCTCGATGATTCGGAACACCTAACTTTCGCACCAAGCACACATCCAACGGCACATGCAGCACTTTGGCAAGTTCAAACCCGATCGGCACTCCCCCACGCGGCAACGCGAGAACAATAACGTCAGACTGATCCCCATAGTGCTGGAGTTGTTCTGCCAATCGACGCCCCGCTTCAGTGCGATCGCAAAATCCGGTTGCCATGCATACCCACCTCCACCCTTCGCGACGTGATGGCCTTTTCCGCCCATCCGTCGCATCAGCAATCCTAAGTCTTACACCCCTCTCAGAGCACTGGCGCTGCCAACAGCAGTATCAAAAGAAGCGCTAAGAGAAGCGTGATCCCCACTTTTTGATTTCGGCCTAAATTCGGTGTGGTTTTCATCCCATTCCACCTCCTATTGCCCTTAAGCTGCATTGAAGATGAGCTTTATCCCCCGGGTTAAAACCATTCCATCTAGAACGTTGGGTCTAAAGCAATCTCATCTCTTATTGTCCCGCATCTCAACCAAGCTTGCGGGCTTCTGTTACAGAAGTTACGCAGTTGAACCCTCTATGGAACAAATTTCAACAGCGAAGTTCCTCCGCAAAGATTAGACGGGTGCATTTAACTCGACATTGCCATCCCACCCGATCCACTAATGTCAACGCCCATAAACTGCCCAACCGTGTGATCTGCAGGCAACGATTACCCTGTCTCCAGGTTCTCTGTCCCAGGGAGTGTCGGTAGATTTGCTCAATGATCGACAACTTTTATACAGCCCTTCTTAATTCCATCGAAGAGTTGATTGATTATATCTAGATGTTCTTTATTGAGTTCTGAATCAGAGAGCATCTCCATAAGAAGGGTTTGATCCTTCCGAGAGATTTTACGAGCCGTTGAGATATTGGCAAATAACAGTCTGACTAAGTCTGAAGATAGCTTATGCGTTAAGCGTTTGATAGCTTTTATTTGAAGATACCCATCATCTAAGTGAGACTGCTGGTTTTTAATCATATCTAAGAGGCAAAGTAAACTTTTTTCCGTAGATACAAACTGATCAATGGCCAGAGTCCAAAATTCCCAACTGGATTCGTTGAGAAATAATTGATGCTGATGCTCATCATGGTTGATCAGGAGATCTGCCAAATAATCTGTTACCCGGGCAGCTAGGGCATTGGAGTCTTGTTCTGAAGATGAAAAATCAAATTGTCCACGAAACAGGAGATTTAATCGTTCAGGTGTGTGGTCGAGTCGATACCAGATCCAGATTTGATGGCTGTAGTGGGGTTCTGCTCGGTAAGGTGAAAGTCCCTCGCCAGGAATGACGTCGAGGTGTTCGCATCTAAGGATGTGTCTTGCTGTTCGTTCAAGCTTGGGCAAAACACCGCTGTAGGTACGGACAATCCGTCCACTCTCCGCCATACGGCAGAATTGTTCAGAATTTCTGTTTTTGGAGATTCGTGAGGATGAGAGTTTATGCTGTTTTCCATGATTTTTATGGGGCGATGCTTCTGTATACATCTGTGCTTCTATTCAAGGCAATGCCACTTCTGAATGGGTTGGTTGCAGGTTATTCTACTACTGGGAAATAGAAGAGAAGAATATGCGGGTGTAGCTTCACCAAAAAAAAAATCTCGCCAGCAAGTAAAGGAGTCAGAGGCACAATCCTGATGGCTATCGTTCATATCTCCTCAGCGACACTCCCAGGGTGCCCCCCATTTTCAGAGCAATCCTTAAAAATCCTACTACAGACCTAGTGCTTTGTCAAAACATAATTTTAGGGTTACCCTGGGCTCGTAGTGGGCACTTTAGCGCTGAAGTGCCCACTACAAACCCTAATTTTTAGCGTTGACGCAACACTAGGGGTATGGAGGACATTCCATCAGGGAGATTACCCCCTCCGTCCCCATCTGTAAACGGAAGGCTGGAACTTGGTATTTGGTTAGGACTTACGCAATTGGGCGATTTTGCGCGGGTGTAACCTGCGCAAAATCGCCTAAAAGACTCAGGACGCCGCACATAGTGCGTAAGTCCTGTTGGTATAACGTTTCGATATTACGCAAGCACTGTACCGAGGGGTTTAGAGGCTGAGCATCTAAACCCTGTGCTGTTACCGACAAAAACATTTACAATTACTTAATGAATGGTAATGTCACCACGGGCGTTGATGGGGTTCTCGTGGCTTGCGTAGTTGACCCCAGCTTTTGCTGGCGCTAAGGACAACGCCCTATCCCCTATACTTACCACTAAAAGGTGGTTGCCAATGGTTTGTAGAACCTAAACTGAGTAGACCAAATATGAAGAAAGACCTTACGCGTTATCGAAACATCGGCATCTTTGCACACGTTGATGCAGGTAAAACAACCACTACAGAACGGATTTTGAAGCTTACCGGTAAGATCCACAAGATCGGTGAGGTTCATGACGGTGCGGCAACCACCGACTTCATGGAACAGGAGCAAGAGCGTGGAATTACCATTCAATCCGCTGCTACCTCGTGCTTCTGGAAAGGTTACCAGTTCAACATCATCGACACTCCCGGACACGTTGACTTCACTATTGAGGTGTACC
>JACYMB010000163.1 GCA_015272205.1 Synechococcales cyanobacterium T60_A2020_003
ATGACTGGAATCTCGTTCAGTTTTTAGCGAATTCATACCGCTATTCAGCAACGCCAAACTTTAAAGGGTTGCATCGGGGGTGGATGCCGCTGCCATCAGCGATTTCGCCCAATGATAGGATTGATGGATCGTTCGCCAATAGTCTGGCAATGAATAATTTCCGGTGCGAAATGTGGAACGATGATCGAACCACACGATCACTACGGTTAGGGTAAACAGAAGTTTGAAGGCAAGGGAAATGATCAGCCTCATCCACGGTGCATAGGCTGCCCGCAACTGCCCCAGTGTTTGGCCCTGAAACCGGACGTGTTGATGTTCATCATGGAGAATCTGGGTGCAGAGGGTGGCGAGGAGGGGCGATCGCGTCGCCTGTTTCAGGGCATCGTAGTAAATGGTGGCAATGAGTTCGGCCACGAGGAGAACGGACAGAGCGACCTCTAAATTGGCGCATTTCCGCAAGCGCCGAAACCAGCTATCCATCCAGTCTTTGCGGGTGAGGGGAATCGCTTCTTGTTCCATAAATCGCTTCAGTTCTTTGGCGTGACGCTGTTCCTCCCCGATAAAGAGTTTGACCGCATCCACGTAAACGGGATCTAGAATACGCTCGGCATGGACACGGGCAACCGCCATCAGGTGACTTCCTTCGGAGCTTTCACCCAGTTGAAACTTCTGGATAGAGTGGGCGATCGCCCGTTTTTCGGGAGCCGATAACCGATAGTCAGTAGTCCACGGCAGGGAGAGGCGGTGGGCTTGATTGGCAAAAAAATACCCCTGCCAGTCGGCAGAGGTTGGGAAGACATCATCCGGTAAGCAGGGTAAGGGATGGAGAGTGGCAGAAGTCATCGATTCGAGCATGGGATCGCCTCCGAAAGTTGAAACATCCGTTGCCGCAACTACACCAGTTTTTCGCTCCATTCCTGATGGATGGTGGTTTATAACTGTTGTCAGCTAGCTTAGGACATGGACATTTTGGTGGGGCGGCGAAGACGCCCCACCAAAATGTCCTAACCGATATGGCTAGCGCTATAGTGACGAGAACAGCGATCGCACGTTCCGCATCGAAACCCCTGGGCATCTTGGGTGAAACCAAAGGCGTTTAACAGAAATTGCCAACGACAGGAACGGGTTTGTACATAGTCTTGGAAGGCTGTATCCGCGTTTGATGCTATCTGCAACGGTTTTCCAGGATCAATGAGTTCGTAGCGAAACGGATCGATCCATCGCAATCTGCCTGCCTGATGGATGAGCGCTAAGGCTAAATCGCTGTCGGGAAACCTTTGATGCAGGGTATGGAGGTCGCTCCTCGGCGGAAGCTGCTTGAATAATTGGATGGCCTTTTGCTGGTGCGATCGCCCGTGTTGCATAAAAAATTGATGACGCTGTTTGTCGTCTGGATCCAGCCATCCGGTCGGCTCACTGACCAGCATCAAGGCATAAGCTGACTTCCCATCGCGTCCGGCTCGTCCCACTTCCTGCACATATTCCGATAACAGCGTTGGCGGGTGGAAGTGGCAAATCCACCGCACATCTGGTTTGTTGATCCCCATGCCAAAGGCACAGGTACACACCACAAACTGGAGTCTGTCATTTAGCCAATCGGCTTCAATCTGACGGCGATCGCTCGCGCATAGTCCCGCATGGTAGGCCATCGTCCGATAGCCCTGTTTCTGGAGTTCCTGCGCCAACGTCTCACTGTCGCGGCGAGTGCGGACATAGACTAACCCCGCCTGATTGGGATAGCGGTTAATCCACTGACGCAGTTGACGCCGCCGACCGCTTGGTGTCCAGGCAATTTTGACCGAAAGGCGGAGATTCTCGCGATAGGGATTGAGTAAAAACTGTTGGGGTTGGCGCAGTCCTAAAACGGTCTTGATCGTCTGTTGAGCCGTTGGATTCGCAGTCGCAGTAAAGGCAGCGATCGCCATTCGAGTACCGGGAGGCTTGTGGCGGAGCAAGGCGGGACGCACCGCTCCTAACCGACGATAGGCAGGTCGGAAGGTATCGCCCCACTGCACGAGACAATGGGCTTCATCTAAAATGAGCCCGTTAATTTGCACATTGGGTAAGCAAAGACATTCCCAAACGCTTGGGCTGAGTAGGGTTTCGGGCGATAAATAGAGGAGGCGAAGCTGATGATTTCGAATGGCGTTGAGCGTTTGCTGTCGTTGTCGTTTCGATACTTCGTTATGAAGCAAGGCCGCAGGCAATTTTCGTCGCTGTAAGTCTTGTACTTGGTCTTCCATCAAGGCGACAAGGGGAGAAATCACAAGCGTCAATCCCTGATTGAGCAAGGCCGGAAGCTGAAAGCAAATGGATTTCCCTCCCCCCGTAGGCATGACGACCAGCGTATCTTGGCCGTTCAGCAAACTACGGACAATTCCATCTTGGGGAGGCCGAAAGGTGGAGTAGCCCCAAACCTGTTGAAATTTTTCGAGAATGGGCTGCCAATCCGCAGTTGAAGCACTCCTTGTTTGACCAAGGGAGGGTACAGGAGGATGGAGGTTCATGAATGTAATTGGATTTGACGGTAGATTCTGCTTAGCCTAAAGAGTTGAAACAGAGAAGGGAACCGTCAAAACACGGATTACGGAATCGATGGGTCGGTCGAAGACGCAGACGAAGGGCGATCGCACCGCCAGGTTTCAAGTTTGACAATATTGTTTTGTGGAACGAGCGTCCATCCGGCTTGTACGAGTTGGTCTTGACTGCCGCACACCACTAAATCATGCAAGGTGCAGTGAATCATCACCATATCGGCACTATTGAGAGCCACTCGGCACTCTCCCCAATCTAAGCCGCGACAGGTGACCCTTGCATCAATAGGCCAGTTCATGGTGGTCTCCTTACCTTTGACTGATATAACGATAGGAGAAAAGCACAGGGCGTTGCTTCATACACCCTGATGAACCATAGGGAGGATGCTGGCGGATGAGGCAGAGATGGCGGTGGGCGATCGCGCTTTTGGCGTTTGGTTTGGGGGTACTGGTGGCCTACCTGAGTGCGGGCGATCGCGGTCTGTCCCTAGCTGGAATGGAAGAGACACAGCCAACTGTTTCCAGTGTCGCAGAAACGATCGCGCCATCTCCTACGTTAGAAGCACCGATGTATGAACAGCGTGTCCTCGAATTCAGTACAGTCCATATCTTGAAGATCCCCGGCAATTCTTCCTGGGAAGTTCGTCCGCTTGTCGCTGATAGTCTGAAAATCCTCAACGAGTTTGCCACAGATTCCGGCGCGATCGCGGTGATCAACGGTGGTTACTTCGACCCTGTAAACCAGCAAACCACGTCGTTTATTAGTCAAAATGGCGCAATCATTGCCGATCCCCAGGATAACGACCGCCTGATGGACAATCCCGATCTCACGCCCTATTTGCCGAAAATTTTGAACCGCAGCGAGTTTCGTCGCTATCAATGTGGAGGAGAGATAACGTATGCGATCGCCCGTCACAATGACTCAATTCCAGAGGACTGTCAGTTAGCAGATGCGTTAGGTGCAGGGCCTCGTTTGCTACCTCATCTAACTGCTGAAGACGAAGGATTTGTAGAGGTTGTGGATGGGGTTGTTGTGAGGGATGCGATCGGTACCACCACGCCGAATGCTCGCAGTGCGATCGGTATTACTGAACATGGAGATTTAGTTTGGTTGATAGTAGCTCAACGCCCCGACCTCGACTCACCCACGGGCATGACGTTAGCTGAGGTTTCAGATATGTTGCGATCGCTTAATGTAACTGATGCATTAAATCTTGATGGCGGCAGTTCATCGAGTTTGTGGCATAACGGGACGCGGTATTACGGCAAACTGAACGACGCTCAAGAATGGATTGATCGTTCAGTGAAATCAGCTTTAATTCTGGACGTTAGCACACCTTAAAATTCAAACCTTGGCGATGCTGACGGCACTGAGAGAATTTCCTATAAAAACGATAGGGGGGATGCTCTCTATAACTTTATGTGGCTTTGTTGCATGATTAGAAAAACGGTCAGGTTCGCCTTGAGAGTGTCCTGGTATTAACCTTCAACCTTGTAGCTATCGGGTTTAGCGATCTGAATCATGCGGTTGAGCGCAACACATTTGATGAACAATTCCACGGCTTGATTGTCAAATTGACGTGCACTGAGATTGCCCCCAAAAATAGTCTTAAAGCGGAACATGGTAGTTTCAGCAATCGAACGACGATGATAGC
>JACYMB010000164.1 GCA_015272205.1 Synechococcales cyanobacterium T60_A2020_003
TCGTAATGCCTCCAGCGGCGATCGCCCCCAAGATCCAAACCGACAGCGGCAGCGCAATGATCGGTTGACCCAGCACCACCAGGGGAATCACCGTTGCCGCATTTTGTACCGCAAATAGGGCGAGTCCCGCCACAATTAGCAGAATAAGGATAGCCCTGACCATGAACATTGCTCCCTTGGCTCAAACTCCCTGGGGACGGTATGAACATCCATTGTCCCGCTTGACGCCATGCTAGCGTACCTGATTCACAGTGCAGCATCCTCTGAAGTAGGGTTGAGATGCCCGTCCCATCGCCGTAGCGGCACACAGTCAATATCGAGCTGATCCAACACGCGCGCCACTACAAAATCGACCAGATCCTCAATGGTTTGCGGGTGATGATACCAGGCGGGAATCGCTGGCACAATCCGCGCCCCTGCTTCTGCCAGAGCCGTTAAATTCCGCAAGTGGATCAAACTAAAGGGGGTTTCGCGGGGAACTACAATGAGCGATCGCCCCTCTTTGAGCTGCACATCAGCGGCGCGTTCCAGCAAGTCAGAACTTAAGCCCGATGCTAGTTTTGCCACGGTACTCATGGTGCACGGCATCACAATCATCCCCAGTGTCCGAAACGAACCGCTGGCGATCGTGGCTCCTACATCGCCCCACGGATGACACCGCAACTTGCCCTGGGTTGTAACTCCCGCCTGCTGTCGCCAAAACTGCTCTTGCTGGATGGGATCAACGGGCATCCGCATCCCGTTCTCCGCCTGCCACACCATGTGGGTGGACTTAGAGGCGACAACGTCTATGGTGTAATCGGCTTCCAGCAGAAACTTCAGCGCTCGCACCGCATAGATCAACCCAGATGCTCCAGTAATGCCTAAGATGAGAGGACGATTGGACACTAAACCACTCGATAATTGGACTCCATGGTTCAGTGTAAAGGGTTCATCCGCAGACCGCATCCTCAGGCGTTAATCAGTAAGTGCAGGATGGCGCGATCGCGCGATCGCCAGAGTTCTACTCCTCCTCATCGTCTTCCATATCCGGGCGATCGAAGATTTCTTCTGGCTCTAGATCGTCATCATCGGTGGCCTCGCTACCCCCGCCCACGGCAACCAGATCAATTTGCTGGCGGTAGTAATCGACGCTCTTAACATGAACTTCGACGCGATCGCCCAGGCGGAACTGCTTCCGATTCTTGCGACCCACCAGCTTTTGCTGCCGCGCCCGATACTCATACCAGTCGTCTTTGAGAGAACTCACGTGAACGAGACCTTCCACCAGCAGTTCTTCGATTTCTACGAAGAACCCGTAGGACTGGACACCCGTGATTAAACCATGGAAGACTTCGCCCGTATGCTGCTGCATAAACCCAGCCTTCTTCAGTCCTTCCAGATCGGCCTCGGCGTCCTGAGCCAGCTTTTCTCGCTCAGTTAAGTAACCCACAACCATAGCAAAGTCTTCTTCAAACTCAAGCTGAATTTCTGGAGGTAAGACGTTCCAGCTTACCTGCTGATGACAAGAGCTATGGCGAATGTCAACGCTGTCCTTTGACCGCGAGGAACGGCGATCGCGCCCATGCTCAAAAATAGCGTGCAGCACTCGGTTCACCAGCAAATCGGGATAGCGGCGCATCGGTGACGTGAAATGGGTATAGCCGTTATCCAGCGCCAAACCGAAGTGGGTTCCGGGCGTGGTGCTGTAGGCCGCAGGCTTGAGGGTATCCAGCAAAAGATACGTGAGAACTTTCTCCGCCTTAGATTGCTGGAATGAGTGGGTCAAGCGCTGATAGTGACTGGGACGCACTTCCTCATCTTCGCCCAGCGGATCCTCAATTCCCATGTTGCTGATCAGTTTGAGCAACTCCTGCACGTTATTCAAGTCCGGTGTGCGGTGAACCCGATAAATGGCGGGAACCTTCAATGCACTGAGATGCTCTGCCACGACCTGGTTGGCTAACAGCATAAACTCAGTCACAATCGAACGGGCAGGCAGCATCGAAGACACCACCATCGTGCCTAATGCGCCCTCATCGTCGTATTGGAACTTCGGCGATAGGTATTTGCCCAAGGTCGTATTGGCCTCCTCTGGACAAATGCGTTCGGGCAAATTGATTTCAAACGCACCCCGATGGCGACGCTGCTCACGCACCGCTTGGCTCAACCGATAAAGCTGATCAAGCGTTTCGTAAATCGGGACAAATTCCTTCAGTTCGCTCAAGGGGGGCAGATCGTAAACAATTTCACTCTCTAACGTAATGGATTGTTCCCGCTGCAAGATGGCGTGAGCCTGCTGATAATCAATCTGATAATCGACCGAGATCACCGTAGGCTGGATTTCGTACTCCAGAACTTTTCCGTGGTCATTGAGGGTCACAAGCACCGAGATGGCGAGTCGATCCTGTTCCGGGATTAGCGCACAGGTCTGATGTACCTTCTCAGGCAACATCGGCAGCACCGTCCCCCCTAGGTAAATGGAGGTTCCTCGACGACGGGCTTCAATGTCCAATTCTGATCCCGGTTCTACATAGTGAGACACATCGGCAATGTGAACGCCGAGTTGCCAGTGTTCATCGCCATGCTTTTCGAGGGTGAGAGCGTCGTCAAGGGCAATATGGGATGAGCTATTGGATCCCACAATGGTGATCGTCGGCAGATGGCGTAAGTCCATCCGAGTCTTCAAATCCGACTTTTTGAGTTTGACAGGAAGTGCTTTGGCCTCTTTCAACACCTCTTCAGGAAAGGCTTGGGGCAGATCATGCTTACAGCAAACGATATCGATATCCGATGCGGCTTCAGCGTCACTTCCCAAAATTTGAGCCACTTTTCCAAGGGGTAGCGATTGCCCTAGGGGATAGCGGGTAATTTCAACGTGTACTAGCTGATCAACCGCTTCATCGAGATCCACGCCATTGTTGGCAGGTTTTAAGTCCAACTCGAACAGGAGGCGATCGTCTAACGGGACAGCCCGATAGCCGCCTCCGTTGTCATCCGCCTTCCGGACGCGAGCGAGAACTGAGGCATTGGCTCGTTCCATAATCAGCCGCACTTCCCCTTCAGGGCTACGGCGACGGGTGCCTTCTTTAGTAACGCGAACCAGAACGCGATCGCCATTCCATGCCGTATTCAGTTGACTTTCACGAATGTAGATATCATCAGAGCCTTCAATGTCCTGAATCGCAAAGCAAAAGCCCTTACTTGAGCAGCGAAGCTTGCCCTCAACGACGTTATCTTCATGAATACGGCGATATTTGCCCCGTTCCTTCACTAGGATGCCAATTTTTTCCAATGCATCTAGCGCAATCTGGAGTCTGCGAATGCTAGCATCGTCATCGCAGTTCAGCTTTTTTTCGAGAACCTTCGGAGCAACTAGCTTGTCATCAGAAAAGTTGGCCAGCAGCGTCGCAATTGAAAACTTCATGTAGCGCTTTGTTCCTTACGAATTCGTTCAGCAGTTCACGCGGGGCGTCCTAATCCTACGTCCTAACGGTCTTGCGTACCTCGGATTGACTGGTTTCACCATCCGTCTGAGCAGGACATGCGCTTGCAAGTGTACGCATAACCCTGTGCAAAAAACCAGATCGTCGAGCATATTCCGTCGCTGTGGATTCGGTGCGTCCAATACAAGTTCGGTGCAGTTGGTTGACGGAATTTTGCACCATAACCAATATCTTATTTATTTTTATCTCTTTTTTACCGATCTTCGATAGGATTTCGATCCAATATTCCGTATTTTGTTACTGAATATTACTGACGCTGCCCGGTAACGATGTAGGCGACACGCTTACCAATGTTCGTGGCATGGTCGGCCATCCGTTCCAAGTGCCGAATCGCTAACACGAGCAAAACGACAGGTTCAATAGACATCTGGGGCTGGGTATGATGCACTAGGAGATCGTAGAGTCTTTCGTAGTCGGAGTCTACATCGTCGTCAACAACTTTCATTTCTAAGGCTGACTCGGCGTTCAGATCCGACAGGCACGCCAGACTCATGGCCAGCATAGCAAGGCAACGGTCGGACATACGCCGCACGTCATCGAGGTAGGGCAGAGGTGGGTAGGGAAAAAGCTTAATCGCAATTTCGCCTAAATTGTCCGCATAATCACCAATCCGCTCTAGATCGCGGATGAGCTGCATCATGGCACTCAGCAAGCGCAGATCTTGGCTGACCGGCGCTTCCAAAGTCATTAAGTTGACACAGTCTACTTCGATTTGGCGATAGAGCTGGTCGATTTGCTTATCTTGAATCGCGATGCGTCGGGCTGCGTCTAAATTCCGTTCAAACAGTGCTTTGCGGGCGAGCCAGCATGATCCTTCAACCAGTGCTCCCATGCGCAGCACATCACGCTGGACACGGCGCACCTTTCGTTCAAACTGCAACCGAGGGTGGGGAGAAACGCTCAATAGGGTTACCGAGAAAATTTAATAAAACGTTTTGAATCTATATGGATTCAGTGTATACGGATTTCTTTGGGAATAGGAAAACTGGCGATCGCCCAGAGTCCCAACTTCGATGGGGATACCTTTTACTGTTATGAGAGCAAAAGCAAATATTGTTACATCATGTGACAACTTGTTCCGGATTGCAGTGATTTAGCCGACATTAAGGAACGTTGGTGGATACCAAATTTTAACGAAGTCATCACAGTTGTTATTCATTCAAGGAGCGTTTTGTATGCCCCTCGCTGATACTCAGATTTTTGTAGCACTGGTTATTGCTCTGGTTCCTGGCATCCTCGCCTTTCGCCTAGGTACAGAACTTTACAAGTAGGCAACAGCCGTCGTACTGAACTGTTTGAACGTTGAGGCTAGGATGGAAGAGGTTCTTCCGCACCTGGCCTCATTTTTTATGCTTTCCTATGGTTGCAATTGCTGAAGCAAATGCTTTTCGCTTATATAGCTTTGTACACCTCCGCTTTTTTGTGTACGGATGTTGATTTGTTCCATAAATCTGGGAAAAATTAAGCTCAAGGGAGCTATATTAACAGTCAGATCGTCTATAGTTTGATCGCTTACCAGATGTAGGGTTGCCCCATGTACGCTCCTCAGCCATCCCGATCTCCCATCCGTCGTCCTGATGCTAGATCATCCTCTGATCAAGGGCGATCGCCGCATCGTGCTCATCACGATCGTCAGCATCACGCTCGTCAGGATGTGGCGGTAGAGGTTGGAGCAAAGTTGGCTGTTAACCTCACATTGGCTGTGATTGCACTGGTTTACTTGGGTCGTTTGCTCAATTACAACCTGACCCAGAAACAAAAGCTTGAGCATTTACAGGCTGAGGTGGTGGCTGTCGATGAGCGGGTTAGCAAACTTCGTGATCAGTTTTCGATACAATTTGACCCCCATCAAACGCAGCAACTGGTTCGCCAGCAGCGTCATCGGATCAGCCCCAATCAAATGCAGGTTATTTGGACGACCCCTCCGGTAACAGCTCCGTCCCCCGACGCGACTCAGCCAGCTCCACCAGAGTCGGATGCAACGGTGATCTCGTCACAGCCCTAATCGTTGAAATCCACAGGGTATGACGATTACTGTTGGGCTGGCTAGGATTCATGGAGTGACGTACTCCCGACACCGATGCAAACATACGGTGCGGGCTTCTCCCACCGG
>JACYMB010000165.1 GCA_015272205.1 Synechococcales cyanobacterium T60_A2020_003
CTCGCCAAAATGCGCTCCTTAAACAGGAAGTGCAAACGATCGTACAGTCCGCTTTGAACCTGCAACAGGTGATTGCTCCTCAAAATTCGGTGCAGAGATTTGATCCGCCGCCCGCAGAGGTCATGCCTCCCGCGATCGCCCCTAATTTTGCACCTAAGGTTTCCTATGAATCTCCAGAACCTCGATTGAGCGATCGCCCTGCTCCAGCGCCAGACCAGGCACCATCTGCCAAAGTCTCAAAAATGGGGAAAGCACCGGACGTTACACCAGTGCCCTCGCCAGCCTCTTTAAACCTCGCAGATTTACCGACGATTGATCAGGCTGAGACCTTTTTCACCGAGCACCCCGAATCCCCCCACGCCCTTGAGAAAGAGCCTCGCCAACTGAGTGGCCTCTGGCTATTGCTCATTGTCCTAACCATTATGGTCACTGCGTTTACCGCCGGATTTTTGGTTATGCGTCCAATTCTACTGAAGAACAGTCAATAAGGCTTCGATCGTGATTGTTCAACGACAGCAAAGCTGCTGGGTCACCTGATGGCGGTAGGTAAACAGACGCTTCAGCTCTTGCTGCACGTAGCCATTGCCCAAGCAGTATCCAACTAATCCTCCGGGTAGGGTGTAGGTGATTACATCCGTCAGGCAAGTGCGATCGCCCTCAAGGGCTTCAAAACAATGACGATGTACCCATTGGTCAAACGGGCCTTGCACTTGCTCGTCGGTGAATAAATAGGGGCGATCGCATTCAATGTGCTGGGCAAGCCACTGGACAGGGATCGGCCCAAACCACAGGCGGAATTCTGATACTGCTCCAACGTCTAAACCACCCTCCCGGCGCACCACCTCTACCGATTGCCAGGATGGAGTCAGCACATTGAGCACGTCAGGACGTTCATGAAACTGCCAGATAACGTCAATCGGTGCGTCAATTACAGAGGAATACGAAAAACTTGGCATTTACCGATCCTCCACGAGTAAGCGATCAATCAGTTCCGCTACCCCAGCCCCCCGTGTGGTAGCGGTAACCCAATGTACCTGAGCTTTGAGGTCGTCTAGGGCATTACTGACCGCTACCGAAAAGCCGCATAACTCCAAGAAGACGGCATCGTTTTCGGCATCCCCAACACCAACCGTGGCGGCATGGGGAATCCCGATTTCCTCTAGAGCCGCATTTAATCCGTGGGCTTTGTCAATTCCTTCGGGCAAAATCATGACTGCCCCTTTATTCCTGATGATCTGAAGATGATCTAGACTTAGCACCTCAATCAACTCTTGAACCGTTGCGACATGGGGAACCCACGTGGCCACAATGATGCGACCAACGGCGAGCATCTTCAGGTTTTGCTGTTTAACTAAGGTTTGAAATTCTGGCGGAATCTGACCTTCGGGTGTGCTTTGGAGAATGCGATCGCTCAATTGACTCACAAACTCTGGATGGGGTGGTTCTGCCAATAGTCGCTCTGCCCCCGTTTCAGGGAAGTACAGCACTGCGCCATTTTCTACCACTACTAGATCAAAGAGATCCATGTGGGAAAACACGCTCAAGAAGTCATCCATGCGTCGCCCGGTGATTAGGATTAGCTTGCGACCTGATGCCTTCCAACGCCGAAGGGCATCTAAAGTGATTGAATCAACAACGCCGTCAGTGGCTAGGGTTCCATCATAGTCTGTTGCTGGAGCTAGGTATTGCATGGGCAATGGGGTAGGTGAACGCTACCTATCATATCGCCAGCATTCCGCTGATGTAGGATGAACATTTTTTTGAAATCCCGTCCCGTTTTCCATGCGTTGTAAATGATTAACAGCTAGCGATCGCCCCTCGTCTCGATTAGATAAGCTCCAGTATTTGCAGTCTATACAGGACTAGAACGAGGACTATATCCACATGTACCTAATTTAAGAAGGGAGTTTTCCCGAAGCAAAACTCCCTTTCGTCAGCAGTTTCGTTAAACAGCAAGCTATTAGGACAGCGTTCCTGCGGGGATTCCTAAAATATCTTCAATCTTAGGCATTTCCTCTAGCGGAACTACACGCCCCTCATCTTCAAATCCTGGAATCTGATCAAAGTTGAGATAGCGATAGAGATCCGCCGCAAAGGGATCGAGCTTCTTGGTCACAATCTCTAGGTATTCCTCAACGGTCGGAATGCGACCCAACAGTGCACAAACCGCCGCCAGTTCCGCAGAACCGAGATAAACCCGCGCATCTTTACCCATGCGGTTATTGAAGTTACGGGTCGAGGTGGAGAAGACCGTCACGCCATCCGCGACTCGTGCCTGGTTACCCATACAGAGAGAACATCCCGGCATTTCCGTTCGCGCACCTACCGAGGCAAACGTACCGTAGTATCCCTCTTCCCGAAGCTGCTTCTCATCCATGCGGGTTGGGGGACAGATCCAGAGCCGGACGTTGACCTGGGGCGCACCTTCCAGGATCTTAGCCGCAGCGCGATAGTGTCCAATGTTGGTCATGCAGGAACCAATAAAGACCTCGTGGATCGGATCGCCCGCACATTCCGACATCAGCTTAATGTTGTCGGGATCATTGGGAGCAGCAACAATCGGCTCCTTAATTTGATTCAGATCCACCTCGATCACGTCCGCGTACTCCGCCTCCGCATCCGCTGCCATCAGCGTCGGGTTCGCCAGCCATGCCTCCAT
>JACYMB010000166.1 GCA_015272205.1 Synechococcales cyanobacterium T60_A2020_003
GAAATTTACCATGCCTCTCCCGCCCGCAACCCCTCTTTCATGCAACAACGCCGTATGATTTTGAGCAACATCGGTTATGTGTCGTTGAATATAAGACCTACCAACCCGTGGATCAGTCGGCTCAACTGGCTCAGGTGGCGTTGTATAGCTACATGCTCAAGGAGCATATCGGGGTTCCTATTAACTCAGCGGTCTATAGCGTTCTGCCAGACTTAAGAGAGCTAACCTTCACCTGGGATGAACTCAAAAATACTGTTCATCAAATGATTCCGCATAAATTGTTGCAGATGCGGCAATGGGTGAATTGGCAACAGGGACAACCCGATCCACCTCCGCCGACTAGCCAATCCTATCTTTGTGAGATTTGCCCGCAGCAGACCAAGTGCCAGACTTTTTTCTCAAGCGCTGACGATCAAGCTGATTCACCAGAACCAGAATCTACGTCAACGGATTCGGTGTCTTTGCCTCGTTCGTCTCGTCCGAATGGTGCTGAGTCAGGGGTGGGGACACGGGTGGTGGATGCCCACTCTACGGTAGAGCAGAAGGTGGAGGTTGGGGAAAACGTGCCCCCCAATGCCGATGAGATTGGGGAAAGTTTGGTGCAAACCTTAGAATCTTTTGGGGTTGGGGTAACCTATCAAGGGGCAGCGATCGGGCCTGCGTTTATTCGGGTGAAGTTAAAACCAATGCCCGGCGTCAAGGTTAACTCTATTTTGAAATTGTCGGACGATTTGAGGGTTCAGCTAGGCATTGTCAGCCCTCCCATGATTGCGCCTCAAGCGGGTTACGTGAGTATTGACTTGCCTCGCCCCGATCGCCAATCAGCCTATTTTGATCGTTATATTCAACCGGAAGATCTGCCGCCAACGGCTTCCACCCGGATTGCGATTGGAGTGAATTTAGAAGGCCAACTGATTGAGGCGGATCTCTCCGATCCAAATACCTGTCATTTTTTAGTGGGTGGCACCACCGGAAGCGGAAAAAGTGAATTTTTGCGATCGCTCCTTCTCAGTCTTCTCACCCGCTACTCTCCCCGTAACCTGAAAGTGGCACTGGTTGACCCCAAACGAGTGACCTTTCCAGAGTTTGAGACTATCCCGTGGCTGTATACGCCCGTTGCTAAAGAGAGCGATCGCGCCATTGAACTGATGGATCGGTTAGTTGCCGAAATGGAGTCTCGCTATCAAAAATTTGAGACGAACAAATGCAACGACTTAAAGAGCTATAACCAGAAAAATCTCCAAAACACCGATCGCCTCTTACCTCGAATCGTTTGTATTTTTGATGAATATGCTGACTTTATGGCAGAGAAAGAAACGGCTCAAGCCTTAGAACTCAGCATTAAACGACTGGGCGCAATGGCACGAGCCGCAGGTATTCACCTGATCATTGCCACCCAACGACCAGAGGCAAAAATAGTGACTCCTATCATTCGGTCAAACTTACCAGGACGAGTAGCGCTCCGCACCGCCAGCGAAGCCGATTCCGCGATCATTCTAGGTGGAAAACAATCTGAAGCAGCTTATTTACTGGGTAAAGGGGATCTCCTCTATCAATCTGGAGCCAATTTAGTCCGTCTACAAAGTCTATTTGCACCCACAATTGAGTTGAATACCAAACTCGATTAGAGTTTACTCAGGGCGTTTTGTGCGTAGACTAATAGACTTTGGGCTTCGAGATAGGCCGTTGTACCATTGGGAATCCGCTTGAGTTCGTTGATGATACTTTGCAGTTGACTGATCTTGTAATTGCGATCGCCCGGTGTAGCCAGTAAACGCTCTATCTTAGTTTGCGCACTTTGTAATGCAGCAACAGCCTGTTCCTCTTGGCTGCGTCGAATGCTAATCTGGCGTAGATTATCGCGATAGATTGCCATTAACTGCTGAGCTTCGGCGTATCCCTCCACGTCGGTTGGCGGAATAGAGCCTAAACGAGTCAGCGCTTCACTCCACAATGCCTCTATTTGTCTCCACTCTTCAACGGAATGGGGCGGATTCTGTCCTGCTTGAGCCGCTTTCATCGCAAATTCACGAGATGCCGTAATCACCGCATTAGTTCGATCACTATCTGCCGCAACGCCAACCGTATCTTGAAAGTCTTGGCGATAGGCTACCAACTGTTTCTGGGCTGTTTGACCTGCAAAGGTTTGGCTGGGAATCTGGTCAAGTTGGTTTAATGCGGTTTGCCAGGAGGCGATCGCCGCTTTTTTATCTGTAGGACTTACAGCCTTCTGATACTGTTGCTTAGCGGCTGATACAGCTTGATCCGCCGCGGTGTATGCCGTGTAAGCATTTTGTTCCTGGAATATCTTTGCCTGGAGCGTTCCAATTTGAGCACGGGATGCATCGAACTGGCTCATGCTGAACCGCCACGAATACCACCAGTAGCGATAGTCCCCCCAATCGTTGAGAAACCAGAGGGGGAGTTTATCTAAATGTGTTTGTGCCTCTTCTACTTTCT
The DNA here is from genome assembly GCA_015272205.1 of Synechococcales cyanobacterium T60_A2020_003. Taxonomy (NCBI): domain Bacteria; kingdom Bacillati; phylum Cyanobacteriota; class Cyanophyceae; order Synechococcales; species Synechococcales cyanobacterium T60_A2020_003. Next base: position 2,461 of record JACYMB010000166.1, read on the forward strand.
GGGCACCGAGTTCAATATCGGCAAAGCTGGTAGGCGAATTCATCAGTTGCTCGGCTTGCTCAGTCAGAGAGATCGCCTGCCGATAGTGGTGATCCATACTGATGTAGCTAGGTAGCAGGAGGATGGGAGCGGTACGAGCTACGGGACGACGAATCACCGGATAGGGCAGATTGATCGCCCACAGTGCTGCAACCGGAATCCCAAGGGCGATCGCCCCAAGGAGGCTGCGTTTGACCAGGTTTCCTGCTTTGCGCTGTAAGGGTTTGGCGTGGGACACGGGATGCACTGGAACCCACTGGGCTTCAATCTCCTGCTCTAGGGCGGTTAGGGACTTGGGTGGATTGGGGTTGGCGAGCGGTGCGAGTCCAGGTTGGGGCGTAGACGGTTGAATGGGTTGGGGGGGTGGGATTTGGACGGATGCGGAGCGAGATCGGCGCAACAGAAGCTTTGTGAGAAGTCCCATAACCTGCTTTGGATTAAGTTCACCAGCCTTAGGGTACCCACAAGCGATCGCCAAACCTACATTTCATCCGATCAGAATTAAAGGCATTTGTTACCTAAAACGGGGAGCGATCGCCCTAACTCTCCATAAAAGACAAGGATCTGATCGTAAAACCAGATCCTTGGAGAGGGCGATCGCCGATTGACAACTCAGCACTCCTTATTGGGTGGTCAACACCTCTGCGGGCAGCCGCTTAAAGGCAAGCCGCTCATTTTCCACATCGACGTAGATCGTATCGCCTTCGTGGAAGTCGCCTCGGAGAATCCCCTTCGCGATCTGGGTTTCCAGTTCCCGTTGGATGGCTCGCTTCAGTGGACGGGCACCATAGACCGGATCAAAGCCCACTTCAGCCAAGAAGTCCAACGCCGTATCAGACAAGCGCAACGACATCTTGCGATCGCCCAAACGGTCTGCCAGTCGCACTGTTTGCAGTCTGACGATATCGCGGAGCTGATCTTTCTTCAGGGTGTGGAAGATAATGATTTCGTCAATTCGATTCAGGAATTCAGGCCGGAAGCTCGACCGCATCGCATCCATCACGCAGGAGCGCATTTCCTCGTACCGATCATCATCTCCCGCATACTCCACGATGTACTGGGAGCCGATGTTGCTGGTCATGACGATGATTGTGTTCTTAAAGTCCACCGTATGTCCCTGAGAGTCCGTAACCCGTCCATCATCCAGGATTTGCAGCATCACGTTGAAGGCATCGGGATGGGCTTTCTCGATTTCGTCAAAGAGAATCACGGAATAAGGACGACGACGCACGGCTTCGGTCAGTTGTCCCCCTTCCTCATAGCCCACGTAGCCGGGAGGCGCACCAATCAGGCGAGAAACGGCGTGCTTCTCCATATACTCCGACATATCGATCCGCACCATCGCATCTTCAGTATCGAAGAGATAGGCCGCTAAGGCCTTTGCCAACTCGGTTTTACCGACTCCCGTAGGGCCAAGGAAAATAAAGCTGGCAATCGGACGGTTAGGATCGGCTAGTCCGGCGCGCGATCGCTGAATGGCATCGGCTACGGCGGTCACGGCTTCATCCTGACCTACAACCCGCTGATGGAGTTCATCTTCCAGGTGGAGGAGTTTTTGCATTTCCGATTCAACAAGCTTACTGACCGGAATACCCGTCCACTTCGAGATAATTTCAGCAATATCAGACTCGGTGACTTCTTCGCGGAGAAGAGACTTGCCGCTAGTTTGCGTGTCTGCGAGTCGGGTTTCTGCCTCCTGTACCTGACGTTGCAGATCGGTCAGGCGACCATACTTGAGTTCTGCGGCGCGGTTAAGGTCGTAATCCCGCTCGGCTTGCTGAATCTCGACATTGACGCGATCGATCTCTTCCTTCAGTTTTTGGATATCACCGATCACGTCTTTCTCTGCTTCCCATTGAGCGTTGAGGGTACTCTGCTGCTCTTTGAGATCTGCGAGTTCCTTTTCAAGCCGCTCTAGACGTTCGATGGAGGCAGGATTACTCTCTTTTTGCAAGGAGAGACGCTCCATTTCCAACTGCAGCACTTCGCGATCCACTTTATCCAGTTCTTCCGGTTTAGAGGTGATCTCCATCTTCAGCTTTGCCGCCGCTTCGTCTACGAGGTCAATTGCTTTGTCGGGTAAGAAGCGATCGCTAATATACCGAGTGGAAAGCGTGGCGGCGGCTACTAGGGCACTATCAGAGATTTTCACCCCGTGATGGACTTCGTAGCGCTCCTTCAGACCGCGCAGAATCGAGATCGTATCGGTGATCGACGGTTGATCAACATAGACCTGCTGGAATCGGCGTTCCAGGGCAGCATCTTTCTCAATGTATTTGCGATATTCATCCAGGGTCGTTGCGCCAATACAGCGGAGTTCACCCCGAGCCAGCATTGGCTTTAGCAAGTTGCCTGCATCCATTGCGCCCTGGGTTGCGCCTGCGCCAACTACGGTATGGATTTCATCAATAAAGAGGATGATCTTCCCTTCGGAATCGGTCACTTCTTTGAGAACCGCTTTTAGACGCTCCTCAAATTCACCCCGGTACTTCGCCCCTGCAATCAGGGAACCCATATCAAGGGCAATCAGCTTGCGGTCTTTGAGGGACTGGGGAACGTCACCACTGACGATCCGACGCGCCAGTTCTTCGGCGATCGCCGTTTTACCGACGCCCGGCTCCCCAATCAAAACCGGGTTATTCTTCGTGCGGCGAGAAAGGATCTGAATCGTGCGGCGAATTTCGTCATCTCGACCAATTACCGGGTCAAGCTTTCCTTGCCGTGCCGCTTCCGTTAAATCGCGCCCATACTTTTCGAGTGCTTCGTATTTGCCTTCTGGGTTTTGATCCGTCACCTTTTGAGTCCCTCGCACTTGATTAATCGTTTCTCGCAGTTTGGCTTCGGTGAATCCAAATTCTCGAAATACCGATTGCCCAAATCGATCGTCTTTTGCATAGCCTAACAGCAAGTGTTCGATCGAGATAAAGTCATCGTCAAAATCCTTACGGTATTTTTCAGCCCGATCCAGCAACGTGTCCAGCGATCGCCCCAGGTAAACCGAACTACCGCTCCCTGATACCTTTGGCTGCGACTTGATAAAGGTTTCGGTGCGATCGCGCAATTGCTGCACGTTGATGCCCAGCTTATTAAAAATGCTGACAGCCAAGCCCTCTTGTTCCAACAGTGCCAGCATCAGGTGTTCTGCTTCGATCTGCTGCTGTTGGGCTTGCTTGGCGATGTCGGGCGTGCGGGCGATCGCTTCCCAGGCTTTCTCGGTAAATTGGTTCGGGTTTGTTGGTTGCATAGTCTGTCTCTCTGTGGCGTTGGGGGATGGACGTAAACATGGACAATGTAGGACATACCAGCGCAACGCACCAGATCCGATTACAAGCGAACTAGATCGTTAGAACTAGTCCAGAGCCGCATTGCCCATATCCTACATCCGTCATTGTAAGAAGGAATACAGAATTTTCAGGATCGGTGTTTACACCCTGAAACACCTAAATAGCCGCCCTTTTCTCCCAAAGGCCACCCCCGTTAGCGTTGTACCCGTGGTTTTAAATCATGTTGAAAATCGGCGTTGTTGCATGAAAGAGGGGTTGCGGGCAGGAGAGGCATGGTAAATTT
>JACYMB010000167.1 GCA_015272205.1 Synechococcales cyanobacterium T60_A2020_003
AAACTTGGGAACGGGAATGTAGGAAAAGGCGATCGCGGCGGCGGCCAGTCCTGATAATCCCAAGGCCGCAGGCAAAATGCGCTGTCCGACAGGCTCACTCGCCACCACATTCCGTTTGGGCGCAGGTACCAGATCTGGCGTTAGCTCAGGAAGGGTCTGCGTGTCGGCATAGAACTGGTCAATCGCTTCCACCAAATCGAAAACATGTACCGTACTCAGATCTAAGTCAATAGGAGCGACGTTGGTTTTCTTAATGGGATCGTCCTGAAACGCCTGGGGACGAATGGTTAAGCGGTGCAGGTTCGCCGAGAGAGGAGCCAAGCTAACCGGAGCCTGATTGCGATCGCTCACACTGCCGTGGGGTACACCACTCAAAAACTCCTGGGCATACCGACTCGCACAGGTAATCAGGGATTCAAAAAACTCTCGTCCCCCCGTCAACGGCTGGTCCTGTCCCGTAAACAGGCAGGTTGCGCTCGTAAGCATCGACAACACAGGCCGAGTCGTCGCCACGTCGCTTAAAGGGAGATCATTACCCCATCCTTCCAGCATCAACGTGCAGTTTGGCAGACTATACTGACGCTGAATACTCATGAAACCTCTCCGTCAAACAAACTGTTCCACAACCGTTGCGTTCCCGACGTTCCCGTACAGAATAAGAGCTGACCGAGGAGTGTCATCGCTAATTCGTTAAGCTTCTCGTCAGTGCTATAGGCCACAACGCCACTCCGCTTAGGATTCATCCGCGCTCGAAAATGGGCACGAAACCGTTCTAAGTAGGTTGCAAGTCGAGGGGAGTGCCGCTCTGCGGATAATCCTTTCTCGCGCAGTTGCTGATCGGCCAGTAGAAGCTGACGCACCAGACTCGTCAACCGACGGGAGAGGTTACAAATGACCAAAACTAGGGATTTGGCCTCGGAAAATGTAAGGGGGCGGCGCTGGCTATTACGACGAAATGGGTTGGTACTCCGCAGCCGCCACAGCGAAACACGATTTTTAATAACGCTTTGGAGACCTAGATCTTTGGCAACGGCCAAAAATGCCTCGGAGCCACCAAGATCCAGCGCTTCAATCGCGAGAAGCAGCAAATCGAGTTGCAGCCTAGCCCGACGAGGACACAGCCCGTCGGCCAACGGAGGATTTGGCAATGTGTCTAAAATGGTGGGTTCCGAGTTGCTCGGCAGACTATCGACTTGCATTTCTTTCTCGAAGACATTCAGCAGAATTCTATCAAACCAAGCTGTTTTCGTTACATCGCATCTCAGAGGAGAATGAGGCTCCTCCTACCGGAGTTTCATGCTTAAACGCACAACAGCCTCGCTTTACACCTGAACCGTGACCCCCCGCCAAAATGCAACATAACCTTTGATGGCTTTGGCCGCGTCTTTGGGTTCGGGATAGTACCAGGCGGCGTCTTTGTTCGCCTTTCCATCGACTTCGACTGTGTAGTAGCTGGCAACGCCTTTCCAACCGCAGGTGGTGTGGGTATCGCTGGGCTTGAAGTACTCCATATTAAGAGATTCTGGTGGGAAATAGTGATTTCCTTCGACCACTTCGCAGCGATCGCTCTCCGCTAGCACCGCTCCATTCCACATTGCTTTTGGCATTTTTGACTCCCTGAGTACGAGGTAACTCCAAATCTAGATAATCACAAATCTGGATACAAACTTGTTGCTAATCAAGCCAATCACAATCATCGCTGGGTCAACTTGAGAAAATTGGATAACTAGACCTACGCCCCTTGCAATCCATATTAGGGATTGCAGCACCATAGCACTATCGGTCTTCTTCTTATTCCAGTCTTCTATCTTAGCGCTCCGTTCCCGGAGAAGCAGACTGGGCGATCGCTCGTTTTCCCGCCATTCCCCCAGCCACCCGGTTCTAGAGCAGGTCTGAAGCCAAAATATACTTGTTCCTAAAGTTGGCGGCGTTCGCCCATCTCGCCAGCTTTGTTAGCAACCACCTTATGAAATGCCACACATGGGTTGAGCGAAATCAGCAACAGCAACTATAAATAGAGTGACCAGCACCTAACGTATCCGGCACCCAACCTACTGCGATCGCCATCCGTAAGCAATCAGCCTGTATCGTTGGATTTGTCGAGCGATTGTGATCACGCCCAACAGAACCGTTGCATTATTCAGGAGTTGTTTGCATGGTGAGTCCTGCCCCCTTTCAGTCTGTTATCAGTGATAGCGATCGCGCTCTGTTAAGGCATTTAATTGACTACCATTCGGCACAATCCATGCCCGACGTGTGGGCGATTTTACAGAACCGTTCTGACATTCTGGCGGTCACGGCTCTGCACGATCCCCATGCAAAGCCGGAGGTGAAGATAACCTATGGTGACCTCTGCCAGCAGTTTCAGCAGTTTGCTACGGGACTGCAAACTTTGGGTGTCCAGAAGGGCGATCGCGTTGCCCTATTTGCCGATAATAGCCCCCGCTGGTTAATTGCCGACCAAGGCATGATGATGGCTGGCGTTGTGAATGTAGTGCGCGGATCCCAAGCGGACGTGGACGAACTGGCCTTCATCATCAGCAACAGCGGCAGTACCGGACTCGTAGTTGAGGATTTGAAAACCTTTAAGCGCTTGCAGCCCAGTCTAGAAAGCTTGCCCATTCGCTTTGTGCTGTTGCTATCGGATGAGACTCTGCCTGACTTGGGGGATCGTAAAGGCTTAAACTTTACAGATCTGATGGCGATCGGCGCAAGCAGTTCCTTCTCTCCGGTGACGCTGCAACGGAACGAACTCGCCACCTTGCTCTACACCTCTGGAACGACGGGAAAACCCAAGGGCGTGATGCTCACCCACGGCAATCTCATGCACCAGATTGAAACCTTGGGCACGGTAGTTCAACCCAACTTGGGCGATCGCGTTCTCAGCATCCTACCCACCTGGCACGCCTATGAGCGATCGTGCGAATATTTTCTGCTGTCCCAAGGCTGCACGCAGATTTACACAAGCCTCCGCCATGTCAAGGCCGATCTGAAACACTACAAACCCAATTTCATGGTGGGTGTCCCCCGACTCTGGGAATCCATCTACGAAGGCATCCAAAAGCAGTTTCGCGAGCAGCCCGCCAGCCGTCAGCGATTGATCCAAACCTTCCTAGCCAATAGCCAACGCTACATCGAAGCCAAGCGGATCGTTCAAGGGCTGAGCCTTGCCGTTCCCAATCCGTCATCGTCGCAACGGTTAGCCGCTCAGCTAGAGGCCGCTGCCCGTTCCCCGCTGCATAAACTTGCAGCCAAGATGGTCTACAGCAAGGTGAAAGATGCTACGGGAGGCAACATTAAGCAGGTGATCAGCGGTGGTGGTTCCCTAGCCATGCATATTGACACCTTCTTTGAAATCATTGGCGTCGAAATTCTCGTAGGATATGGCCTCACGGAAACGGCTCCTGTGTTAACGGCGCGTCGCCCCAATCGCAATATGCGTGGCTCTGCCGGACAGCCCATGCCTGCCACCGAAATTCGCATTGTGGATTTAGAAACGCGGAAACCATTGCCCAAGGGCGATCGCGGTCTAGTGCTGGCGCGAGGCCCTCAAATTATGGCGGGCTACTATGAAAACCCGGAGGCCACCGCCAAGGCCATTGATTCCGAGGGTTGGTTCGATACGGGGGATTTGGGCTGTTTAATCCTGGATGATTTTCTGGTACTGACTGGACGCGCCAAGGACACCATCGTGCTCACCAATGGCGAAAACATTGAACCCCAGCCCATTGAAGACGCCTGTGTACGCAGTGCCTATATCGACCAAATCATGCTGGTAGGTCAAGATCAGCGATCGCTCGGTGCGCTCATCGTGCCCAATCTAGATGCCCTCAGCCAGTGGGCAACCACCCAAGGAAAAACCTTCGTGCCGCCCAACGAGACCACCGCATCCGATGCCAAGGGGTTAACGCTGGAGGATAAGGCGATTCAAGACCTGATTCGGCAGGAGCTCGTTCGTGAAGTGCAGGATCGTCCAGGCTATCGAGCCGATGACCGGATTGGCCCCTTCCGATTACTCACCGAACCCTTTTCGATGGAAAACGGCATGATGACCCAAACGCTCAAGATTCGGCGTCCGGCTGTGTACGATCGCTACCAAGACTTAATCGATGAGATGTTCCGTCAGTAATTGCCGTGCGCCCTTCTTAAATTTTTCATACTGAAGGTGAACGCGATCGCGGTATGATCGACGGGACATTGAATCTTGAACACAGTCATCTAAACGCATAGTTTCTAGCAAAGCGCCCATGGAAGTTTCCCAAACCAGTTTGCTCCTAAAGCGGCCTGTCAATCTCAAGGTTGTTGTCACCCCCCGCTGGAAAGAAGAAGTTCAACAGCAGTTGCAAGGCCAGATCAACCAACTCGATGGACAACTGCAACAGTTGGAATCTCAAGGTCAACGGATGGCCTCTGAGCTTCAAAAACAGGAAGCCCAAGCCGATGACCCGAACGTTGTTCAGCAATTGGGCAGCATCCAGGCTCAGGTGAACCAAAAGAAAAGTCAGCTTTTGGAAAAGAAGAATCAAACCTTACAGCAACTTCAGCGCATTCAGCTTTTAGAGCTGGATCAAGAAGTGCTTCAGGGACAACTTGAAGGATTCTTCCGTGTTGAGAAAGGCGATAATCTTGTCCGCAAAATGCAGGTCGAAATTTTAATTCGCGATGGCGTGGTTGAAGATATTCGCGGCGATCTTTAACAGCCAAAATCCAACATAATATGTTTAGGCAATGAATGCCTTCCGCTGGGATATCCTGCTGTGGGCATTCGTTTTTTGCGGAACTCCAGATTGGTATCGAATGGGCTATAGCCTTTAGCGGGGTTAGTCCATTCGTAGATAAGTCTGTGGTTCTTGAAATTTACGTCTTCTGTTAGAAGGTTCTATCACCCGTACTGTTGTAATTATTCCTCTGGAAGCTGCCTCATGATTCACGAAGTTTTCATGCCTGCATTAAGTTCCACCATGACCGAAGGCAAAATCGTGTCTTGGACTAAATCCCCTGGCGATAAGGTTGAGAAAGGGGAAACTGTGGTCGTCGTGGAATCCGATAAGGCTGACATGGATGTGGAATCCTTCTATGAGGGATACTTGGCGGCGATTATCGTGCAGGCTGATGAGGCTGCTCCCGTTGGCTCAACCATCGCGTTAGTCGCTGAAACCGAGGCTGAAATCGAGGAAGCGCAACGGCAAGCCCAAAGCGGAGTTGCAGGTGCGGCAGCGACTCCGGCTCCCGCAGCAGCCCCCGCAACGCCAGCGGCAACTCCGGTCGTGGCTGCCGTTTCTACCCCTGCCCCGTCCCAAAATGGATCGGCCAGTGGTCGGGTGATGGTATCTCCCCGTGCCCGGAAGTTGGCAAAAGAGTTTAAGGTTGACCTCAATACATTGAAGGGCACTGGCCCCAACGGACGGATTACGGCGGCTGATGTTGAGGCGGCCTCTGGTAAGGTTGCCACTCCGGCTGTAGTTGCCCCTGTTCCGACGGCCCCTGCTCCTGCTGCCCCCGTTCCGACGGCTGCCCCTGCCCCTGTGACTCCAAAACCTGCAACTCCGGGACAGGTCGTGCCACTGAATACGCTGCAACAGGCCGTTGTTCGCAACATGATGGTGAGCTTGCAGGTTCCCACCTTCCATGTGGGTTACACCATTACGACGGATGCTTTGGATGCTCTGTATCAGCAGGTGAAATCCAAGGGTGTCACGATGACGGCTCTGCTGGCAAAGGCGATCGCCGTAGCTTTGACAAAACACCCTCTCCTCTACGCCAACTATACGGATCAAGGGATTAACTACAATTCGGACATCAACGTGGCGATCGCCGTGGCGATGGACGATGGTGGTTTGATTACTCCCGTTCTTCGCAATGCCGATCAGATGGATCTCTATTCCCTGTCGCGCACCTGGAAAGACCTGGTGAATCGTTCCCGTACGAAGCAACTCCAGCCGGATGAGTATTCGACCGGAACCTTTACAATTTCGAATCTGGGCATGTTCGGAGTGGATCGCTTTGATGCGATTTTGCCCCCCGGTCAAGGTTCAATTTTGGCGATCGGCGCGGCGCGTCCGCAAATGGTGGCGACCGAAGATGGTTTGTTCGGCGTGCGGAAACAGATGCAGGTTAACATCACCTGCGATCACCGGGTTATCTACGGTGCCCATGCAGCCGCATTCCTGCAAGACCTGGCAACCTTGATTGAAACCAATCCTCAGTCGCTCACGCTGTAGCGATACGGGAACCCATCGATTGAATGGGGCGTGGGGGCGGGTTTCGTAGCCAAACCCTGGTCGTAAGTCCAGACTCACGGCCAAACCTGCCCGTACCCATCATGGGAGGATTCGTCCCTACCGTTCCACAACCATACAATCCATTTACCCATGAGACAGTCCATCATTCAGGTCGATGCCTTTACCGACAAGCCGTTTGCGGGCAATCCAGCCGCCGTTTGCGTCCTCGACCAGCCCCAAAGCGATGACTGGATGCAGAATGTCGCCAAGGAAATGAACCTGTCGGAAACAGCATTTCTCCTGGTGCAAGAGTCGGGATATCAATTGCGTTGGTTTACCCCAGCGGTTGAAGTGCCTCTGTGTGGTCATGCTACGCTCGCGAGTGCCCATGTGCTTTGGAGTGAAGGCTATCTTCAACTCGATGAAGTTGCTGAATTCCATACCAAGAGCGGTTTATTGACTGCAAAACGGTCGGGAAGCTGGATTGAACTCAACTTTCCATCCAATCCATCCCGCATGACAACAGCTCCCCTAGAGCTCAGCGAAGCCTTGAGGAATTTGCCCTTTAAGACTGTCTTAGAAAATTCCCTGGGCTACTTCGTAGAACTCTATTCCGAAGACGAGGTGCGATCGCTCACGCCCAATTTTGCCGCCATGCGATCGCTCCCCGTTGCCCATGTGATTATCACCAGTGCAGCCAATGCGGGATCCGAATTCGATTTTGTCTCTCGCTTTTTTGCACCGGGAATGGGCATCGATGAAGATCCAGTTACTGGAGCGGCTCACTGCTGTCTGGCTCCCTTTTGGCGCGATCGCCTCCAAAAAGACGATTTTCTAGCCTATCAAGCGTCAAGGCGGGGTGGGGTCGTCAAGGTTCACTACGACGGGGGCGATCGCGTTTTACTCTCTGGTCAAGCGGTCACCGTTATGCGCGGAGAGTTAGTTACCTCATAGCTTGCTATGCCGGGGCAGATGTTCGCTCTTTTTTGAACAACTGTGACTGTATGGATCGGTTCCTTAGTTTTCGCCTGTAGGATCAACCTGTGGAAACAGCGTTTTGTAGCTGTTCTGGCAGATTAAAAACTCGATTTAGGTGGCTTAGGATGAATACCGATACCGAACTTCAATCTGATATCAAAAAAACGACAGGTTGGCTCATTGCAGGCAGTATTTTGCTGATTTTGCTGGGCATTGCGGCGATCGCCATGCCCGGAATTGCGTCTGTTACCTTTACTCTGATACTGGCATGGATCTTGCTGATCAGCGGCATTGTGCGGATTGTAAAGTCCTTTCAGTCCAAGCCTGTGCGTGGATTCTGGCTCAACTTAGTGGTTGGGATTCTGTACGCCATTACTGGACTGTACATTTTGTTTAATCCCGTCATTGGCACAGTATCTCTGACCGCAGCACTGGGAATTCTATTTATTGTGGAAGGCATTTTTGAAATTATCATGTCTTTTCAGGCGCGTCCGGGCGGAGAATTTTCCTGGCTGGTACTACTGGATGGCATTATCACACTGATCCTGGGCATTCTTGTTTGGAACCAGTTCCCATTCAGCGCCATCTGGTTAATTGGGCTATATGTTGGTATTAGCCTCCTATTCAGCGGAATTTCGCTATTGGTGATTGCTCTCTCTGCTCGTAAAACCCTAAGTACAGGTACCCAAGTCTAACTAAACCATGCCGGATACGCCTGATTTTCTTCTGTTTTCTCAACACGGATGGGCAGATGACAACCGCGCCATGATTGATCTGGCCCAGCATGTGGCATCAGATTCTGCCTTAATCATTGCGCCGAACTTAGGATATATCGAAACCTGGTTGCGCATTGAACCTCTGATTCATGTTGTGGAAAGCGTTGCAACTCAGCAGTTGAAGCAGTATCCAGATACCCCCATCCGGATTCTAGGCCACTCGATGGGAGGGTTGATTTGGTTAGAAGTACTCGATCGCCACCCGGAATGGTGGCAACGCATCCATTCCTTAGTCTTGATTGCCTCTCCGGTCGGCGGTGCAGATTTGGGACGCCTAATCGACCCCCTGGGCATTGGACTGGGCATTGCGCGGGATCTTGGCGTGAACCGCAAGGCGATCGCTGCCCGAGTGGCCGCCAAGATTCCCACCCTCACCATTGCTGGAGATCTCGGCGGGGGAACCGATGGTACTGTTCCGGTCGGGTGTACCCAGGTGCAACATGCCCAGTTCATTTGCCTGGAAAAGCTGTCTCATCCCGCCATGCGTTGTCACGAGCGGGTGGCCGCTATTATCCGAGATTTTTGGGAAGATTTTTCCATTGGTGAGGCGATCGCCTTTGATGAGGTGATTCGGCGACTGTATGACACTCCCGGCATGACCGATGGGCAATGGCGCGATTTCGATCAGGCGAAAGTGCTCTTTCATCTCCAAAATGGGGGCACCGTGCGCTATTGGATGAATCCTTTCGGCATTAAGCATGTCTTTGTGGCGTCACCGGATGGCACCTGCCTGTATGCCGGATTTGTGGGATGGCTTCATTCTGCGGATCTGCGGGATGCCCTAGAGGAGATTCGTCAAGATTATGCACCCTAAGGCGACGAACCTTCGGCATAGCGGATATAGGTCTAGCGCGATCGCCCTCAACCAATAAAGAGAGAGGTGAACAAACGCTGTTTGTCCTTTCTCTAATACGTTCAGACCGGAATCACTAGCCTTGCTAGGCTTGAGCAGGTTGCTGAGTCGCGACAGGCGGGGTTGCCGCTCCTTTCGCTGCCGCAGCATCTACCGCTCTAAATTCAATGTGGTTCAGTAGGGTGGTCACAAACGCAAAGAGTAGGAAAGGTAGCGACAACACCAAAATCAGTCCAACGGTGGCGATCGCATAAATCGGTCGGCTTGCTCCCATTAGCGCCATGGCCGACGCCAAGCTCAAGAAAATGACAATCAGCCAAACCACAATCTGACCGTAGATATCTCCGAAGGACAAGGTACACACAACTCGGTATTTCTGGATGTTATTCATGGCAGCTCCGACTTTATATCCTTAGGCTAATAGCGTACTGGGAGTCTGCGGGTGTCCCGGCAGAGCTAAATCTTTTTAAAAGGGTTGCAATAAGTCTTTACATCGCTCACACCATCGAAATGGGCGGTGTTGCGGCTGCGCTTCGAGAACCAGACCAGCGCTATAGTGTGGATTGATCCTAGCATTTCCTCGATCTGTGCCGAATCTATCTGAACCGAAGCGTTACATTTTGTTTTACAAACCCTACAACGTGCTGACGCAGTTTAGCGATCGCACCCCCTCTTCTCTGGAGAATCCCACCACTGAATCGGGCAGTACTCGCCTCACCCTCAAGGATTTTATTGCCGTGGCCAACGTCTATCCCGCCGGACGGCTCGATCAAGACAGCGAAGGACTCCTCCTCCTCACTAACGACGGTCGGTTACAGCATCGCCTGACCGATCCCCAGTTTGGGCATCCCCGCACCTACTGGGTTCAAGTCGAACGAATACCGAATGAAGCGGCGTTGCAAACGCTCCGGCAAGGGGTGACGATCAAAGGCTATCGCACTCGTCCAGCAAATGTTCAAACCATCAATGAACCCGACCTACCACCCCGAGATCCCCCGATTCGGTATCGAAAATCGGTGCCGACCGCTTGGCTAGAAATGACCTTAACGGAAGGTCGCAACCGTCAGGTACGGCGGATGACAGCGGCGATCGGACATCCCACCCTGCGGCTCATCAGAGTGGCGATCGCCCATCTCACCCTAGCCGGACTCCACCCTGGCGAGTGGCGAGACGTAACCCCTGCCGAAATCCGAGAGCTTCAACGGGTCATGAACCCTCAAACCTCTAAACCGAGGTCGCCTTCCAACGCGCCAAGACGGCGGACAAACTCCCCTAGGCACAAAAGCCGTTCATAAAAGATTGCCCAGAGCAGTAACCCCCACCCTGAGCAACATTAATTAATATATGCTGGTCTTTTATAACGTTCTGACCAGCGGTATTTATCATTACGTTGAATAAGATAACGTTATGTATCGCTATCTCATTTAGAATCAAAGATTTTCTTTAGATTTGCCCTAAAACTACACAGGACGTTGAACGTTACAGTCGTTCACGATACAAATTAGTCTATAAATTCGATGTCCCCAGCATCCCTATGTGGATCACTATTCCGGTTGGGCTACTGGTTAGGGCTAATCGTAATTTCTAAGCGTCGATTGCGTTGGCGACCGCTCGGCGTTGCATTGGCCACAACGGGATATACCTGTCCATAGCCCACCACGATCCAATGGTAGGCATCGTCGCCAAGGACTTGGGCAAGATAGGTTTTTATGGCTTTGGCCTGCTCGAAGGACTGCGTCCGACTGTCGGCGGGCGAGGACGTATCGTCTGTATGGGCTGCGATTTGAATCGCCGCACCGGGATAATTTTGCAACTCGCTCACTACACTGTCGAGGATTGCCGTGGTTTGGGGAGATAGGGTCGCGGTATCCGTGGCAAATAGAACATCCAACGGTAAGGTCACCATCAAACCGTTCGCGGGAACTCCCGGTCGTTGCTGAAGCACAGGGCTGACGGTGGCGAAAGGCGTTGCTGATTCTACAGGAGCAGACGCTCCTAGATTGTCTGAGGAAGGGGAGGTTTCCGGTGTGGGCGTACCTTGGGGAGCGCTAGCTCTATCCGCACTGGGATTAAGGCGTTGTCGCAGTTCCTGGACTCGCTGTTCTAGAGGAGCGATCGCACTATCCACCACCGAATCCGTTCCTAGCTCGGTTTCTAGGCTGACAGCGCGATCGCGCAGGGCTTGTAAATTCGATTCAAGTTGATCCAATTCGGCCTGGAGGCGATCGCGCTCCTCGTCACTCAGGTCTAGCGGTGGTAAAGGCGTTGGGTTTGCGACCGGAGGTGGCTCAGGCAAGGTTGGGGACGAACTGATCACGACCGGGGATGGGGAGGGTGGCGGTTCAAACGCTGTACCGTTCAGCAAGGCATTGCCACTGCGAATGGCTCGCTCAACCAACGGGGGGTCAGTAATCGTGCCAGGGAAGAGGGAGGCGATCGCCATACCGATCAAAAATGCAAGCGTTCCACTAACGCCCAGCAGCAAGAGTCGAAAGATGAACACAAGGATTCCCCACCCTCGGCCGGGAGACGGAGGAGGGGACGAAGGTTGGAGGGTCGGTGGCGTAGCAGATTCGGTCATAGATCGTTCTGTAGATCGTGTAGATCGCTCGTAAAGGTGCACAGTCGGGTCGCCAAACAAGCCCAGCCGACCTCGTTGCAGCACGTGTCTATCACTCTAACAGGGCGTTTTAGACCCATAAGTATAAGACAACGTTAAATCTGTTGAAGACTTCCAGGTTCTCCTGTTCGCGACCCTGATTAGTTGCTATACCTGTAAATATATAAATAGCAACAACTGAATCAAGCTGCATTGGACTTCGCTTCTCACACACCGAATCTCGTCGTCCGGAGTCCTATTCATGCGTCAGGAATTTGCTCAATCGGGCTGGTTTTGCCAGGTTTCCCGGTGGTTTTGTGGTATCGCCCTAGGGGTGACATCCAGCGTTCTTACGTTGAGTGCGCCTCTCTCTAGTGCAATTTTAGCGATAGAGCCACCGACCATCACTCAGTCCTCCCCTGCTGTCCCCACCTCTGATTCATCCATGAACGAACCTTCTGTTCAACTGGATCCGCTTAACAGTCCCTATCCGGTTCCCTGGAATTGGGTACAGGCCATGTTAACTGAAAGCACAACGCTGGGTGCGCCAACGTTGCGCTACTACCGTAGCCCAGCGCTTGTGTCTCCCGATGGTGTGTATGCAGCCTACAGCCGAATTCAAATCCAAATTCATCCCAACTTTACCCAAAGCCGCGTGGGGAGTGTACTGTTTCTAGAGAATTTGCAAACGGGAGACTTACGAACCATTACGGCAGGGTCTCCATTTGCGGAGAATCCCTTCCTTGCGGATTCCGAACCGGAACTGTCGGGAACAATCGCCATCCTGGTTCCGGTGGCGTGGTCGGAGTCGGGCGATCGCATTCTGGCACGAGAGTTTGAATCGCTCTTTGGAACGGATTTAGCCTCCGATTATGCGGTGGTCTGGGATCGCGATCGCAATCAGACCTATACTTTAGCGCCCTCCGAGGTGAACTACACGAATGCGGTGCTTCTAGGCTGGAGTCAAACGAATCCGAGCCAGGTGCTCTTCAGGGCAGGGCAGATGGGACAAGAGGATTGGGATCTATGGGCTGTTAACGTGGATGGACTAACGATCGCGGCCAATGATGAAGATCAGCCCTTGGTTTATGGTCAGGTGGTCAACAATGTTTGGGCAGGGCCGCAAGCCTACCAGCGTTAGCTGATGCATTGGTTTGGGTCAAACGCGAACCCTCTCAAAACTATAAGATCAACCGCTCAAAACTGAAACCTCAAAACTCACAGTTGGTATCACCGAATCCCTGCAAGATCATCCAGATTTGAGGTGTAATTCTTTGAATAGAGGAGATAAGCTTGGCTTCCCCCCAACCCAGCAATCTAGCGCTATGTCCTTGCCTGCAATTAAACAATTTCTAGCTCGGCTGTCTGGGAACACTCCACTCCAGCTAATTTTGATTGTGGCGTTTGTCAGCCAGCTCATTGTGACCGTCGTTATTATCGGTTGGCTATCCCTGCATAGCGGACGGGTCGCTGTCACCACGCTGGCTAGACAATGGAGCGCTGAAGTCACCGCTCAGATTGAGCAACAGGTGCAGCGCTATCTCGAACAACCGCAGATGTTTCATCAGGTTAGTGTGGCGTCTGTGGAGGCGGGCGTCTTAGACCTGGACAATTTACGCCAGCTCAGTCGCTATTTCTGGGAGCAGGTCAACCGTGCTGAGACCATGAGCAGTGCCTACTATGGCAGCGCGACGGGCGAATTTGTGGGGGTGCAGCGTCGGGCGTCTATCCAAGCGCACCAGGCCGAGCAGTTTGTGTTGTGGTATGCCGACGCCTCGACTCAGTTTCAGCGGCAAACCTATCGGCTCGATACCGACGGAAGTCCGACTCAGTTAGTCCGGACACAGCCGTATGATCCGCGCGATCGCCCCTGGTATCAAGTTGCAGTTCAGGCTGGGAAGACCGCGTGGAGTCCCGTCTACCAGTTTGCGTCTAGTGATTACGCACTGCTGGGGATCACCACGGCTCAGCCTGTCTACACAGCGGCGGGGGATCTGCGGGGAGTGCTGGCTGTCGATTTAACCTTGGCTCAAATCAGTGAGTTTTTGCACCAAATCTCAATCGGGACATCAGGCGTGGCGGTAATTATGGAGTCCTCTGGGGAACTGATTGCAACCTCGACTGACTCCATTCCAGTGCTGATGGGCGATCGCCGTGCCGCCGCCCACACAAAACGGTAAATCAGACCCTAGTTCAGCC